>CACOEA010000003.1 GCA_902626185.1 uncultured Pelagibacteraceae bacterium | reverse complement strand
AAAAAATAGCCCTAAAGGAAATATTAAAAAAGAAATAATAGGTGAGGTTGTTGGTTTTTATAAAGAGGAAAATTCTGAAGCAGTAAATCTTGTTTGTAATTTAACTGGTGATAATTCAATAGGCACAATGTCTTTTGGAACTGAAGCAGGTTTATTTCAAAGTTCTGGGATTAGCACTGTAATATGCGGACCAGGATCTATTGATCAAGCACATACAGTAGATGAATGTATTTCCTATGATCAGCTTAAGAAATGTTTGAAAATGCTGGTCAATCTCCAAAAAAGAATTGAAAGTAAATAATCCTTAATTTTACCTTTATGTCTGAAATAATAAAACAAAGTAAATCTGAAAAATTTCTTGTAGGCTTAATTCTAATATTAATTATATTGATTCTATACATTTTTGTAATTCTGCCTAATAAATGTTTATTTGTAAAAAATTATGACCCGAAGGAAATTAATTTTGAAAAACCCGAGAACATTTCAGTTTTAAACGTTAGTTGCGGAAATGTAATTATAGAACTTTATCCAGATATTTCTCCGGTTGCGGTAAAAAGATTTAAAATGTTAATTCAAGCTGGAAAATATGATGATGTTGCTTTTCACAGAGTAATTAAAGACGTCCTAGTTCAAGCAGGAGATTTAGAATATGGGAAAAAGGATAATATAAACTATACCTACATTGGATCAGGAAAGTCTGGATTTGGTCTCATTAAATCAGAGTTAAATAAAAAATTTAAATTTGAAGAAGGAACGGTGGCCATGGTTAAATTAGACAAAAAAGATACTGAGGATAGTCAGTTTTTTATTTTACTTCGAGACGCTCCAGCTTTTAATGGCAGATATACTCCAATTGGAAAAGTTCTTTATGGTATTGAAGTTTTGAAGAAAATAAAAAACAATGATAAATCTGACTACGTGTTAAGGCCAGACTTTATTAATAGCTTTAAATTATTTATAAATTAATTATCTATTAATTCCTCTTATTCTTTCAGATCTTCTTCTTAAAAGTTCAGCAGCAACTAGGACTAATGTTGAGAGTAATATCAAACAAGTAGCAACAGATAATATAGTTGGACTTAATTGTTCTCTTAATCCAGTCCACATTTGAACTGGAATAGTTGTATTATCTAAACCGGCTAAAAATAATACAATTACAACTTCATCAAAAGAAGTAACGAAAGCAAATAAGGCCCCAGATATTACACCTGGTAAAATTAAAGGTAATGTTATTTTCATAAAAGTATTTACAGGGTTGCTTCCTAAACTTGCGGCAGCTCTTGTAACACTATGATCAAAACCAGATAAAGTGGCAGTAACAGTAATTACAACAAACGGTGTACCTAAAATTATATGGGCTATAATTATTCCTGTGTGGGTTGCTGCTAAACCTGCTTTAGCCATAAAAAAGAAAATTGCAACTCCAGAAATAATTAATGGAACAATCATTGGAGAAATTAAGGTTGCCATTATTATTCCTTTATAAGGCATGTATCTGCTACTCAAACCTAATGCAGCAACTGTTCCTAAAATAACGGCACCAATTGTTGCAAATATTGCTATAAAAAAACTATTCTTTGCGGCTAATCCCCAAGGATTTTTAGTTCCATAAACCATATCCTTGTACCATCTTAAAGAGAAAGCATCAGGGTCTAGTCTCTTCATACCGTCAGTTATAACTAAAAATTCTTCTGCATTAAACGACAGTGGAAAAATTACAAATAAAGGAGCAATCAAAAAGAAAAAAACACAACCACAAATAAAAAGATACACATAATGCCATATTCTATAATGTGGTTCTGTATATTTTGGTAAAGCCATGATTATCCTAATTTAATATTATCTATCCCAACTAATTTGTTATAAACCCAATAAATTGCAAGAACTCCTGCTAACAACATCAATCCCATAGCAGAGGCAAAGCTCCAATCCAAAGTAGACTTCATATGATATGCAATCATATTACTAATAAGAGTTCCTGACGCACCTCCTACTAATTCTGGAGTAATGTAGTAGCCAATTGCAAGAATAAAAACTAAAAGAGACCCTGCCCCTATACCTGGGATGGTTAGTGGAAAGTATACCTTCCAAAATGTAATGAACGGTGTTCCGCCTAGAGATTTTCCAGCTCTAACAAGGCTAGGAGATATTGTCTTCATGACACTATACAGCGGTAAAACCATAAATGGTAAGAGAATTTGGGTCATTGCAATATAAGTCCCGGTTTCATTATACATCATAACTAATCTCTCATCGTCAGCTACTAAACCTATCCAAACTAAAAAATCATTAACTACTCCCTGTTGTTGAAGTAAAATCATCCAACTTGCAGTCCTAACTAATAATGAAGTCCAAAAGGGAAGAAGAACACAAATCATTAATAAATTGCTGTATTTCATAGGAAGAGTAGCTAACAAGTGTGCAATTGGATAAGCCATTAAAAAACAAAAAAGAGTGACATAAAAGGCTATCTTTAAAGTTCTAACCCATAATTTTTTATAAATTCTTCGATCCTCTTCAACTTCAACGAATTTTCCATCTTCATTTTGATACATATCAATACCCTTTAAATATTTTGAATACGAATAAGAGGGTGCACGTCTTTTAATTGCTCTCCAATATTCAACGTCTGCCCATCTTTCATGTACTGCCATGATTTGTTCTTTATAATTCCCTTCTTCAAAAGATTTTGATTTTCGTCTTAGTTTTTTAATAATGCTTTTAAAACCATTTTTTTCATAATTTAATTGAGTAGATAATTTTCCCTCTCTTTCTTCCTCAATCAATTTTTGAAAATCAATGTAAAAAGCTTCGAATACTTCCTCTGATGGAAGCTCTTTTCCATCCCATTTCTCCATAGCTATAAATGTTTTAGGTAGAGCTTTCGTGACCATACGGTCATCGACACTATTGAATAACATTCCGATAATAGGAGAAATATAAACTATTAATAGAAAAAATAATAAAGGTGCCACCAATAAAAAGGCCTTAAGTTTATTTCTTCTCTCAACTTTCTTAAGACTCACCTCTAAAGGTATACCGTCAGTAGTTAAAATTTTTTGTGTTTCACTGCTCATAAATAAAAAGGGCGGTTAATTTATAACCGCCCTAAATATAATATATTATCTAAGTCTTTAAAACTTTATTATAGACCAGATTTCATAGCTTCCCATTTTTCACCAATTTCTGAACCGTTATCAGCCCAAAATAATGGATCAATCAGGATATAGCTTTTTGTATTGTTTGGATGAGTTGGCATTTGAGTCATCATCATTGTTTTACCATCTTTGTACCATGGTTCACCCGCTTCAATAACTTTTAGAGAAGATTTTCTCCAAGGTGCGTAAGCAATGTACTTCGCAGAACCAGCTAAACCTTCTGTGCTAGTCATTTGTGCAATTGCTTTCATAGCATCAGCTTCGTTAGGTCCACCCTTAACAACTACCATGTACTGGTAATCTAAACCTTGAGCATCCCAAACTTGTTTTAATGGTGCGCCTTCTCCAACTTCTGCGTTAAAGAATCTACCATTCCAACCTGTTGCCATTACAACTTCACCCTGCATAAGTAGTTCAGGTGGTTTTGCACCAGCTGACCAAAATACACATCCGCCATTTGGATCTTTACATAGAGCTTCAACTTTTTTAATTGCAGCATCTAAACCTTTAGCTTTTGAAAGTTTTTTGTAGATATTTTTTCCACCTTTACCTGGTTTAGTACCTGCTGCAGCCACTGCCATTTCTACATTGTGCATAGCTGATTTATAGATACCTCTTTTTCCAGGAAATTTTTTTGTGTCAAAGAAATCTTTTATTGTTTTTGGTTTATTGCTTCCAATTGTTTTGTCATTGTAAGCGTATGTCCAAGAATATAAAATATTTCCTACAGCACATTTACTAGGCATTGACGTAAAGAAGTCTTTACTTGCTTTAGTTCCATCTGGAGCTGGTGGGAAGTCTTTGTCAAAATCGAATTTAACAAATAAACCTTCGTCACATCCATTGATAGTATCCATAGCGAAAACGTCTATGATGTCCCAAGTAATTTTACCTGCTGCTTTTTGAGCTTTTATTTCAGATAATCCACCTGAATAGTCTACCCAATTAATAGGTATACCTAATTTTTTAGCAGTTGGATCTCCATACCCTAATTTTTGACTTTCTGTGTAAGCTCCACCCCAAGATGCAACTGTTACAGCATATGAAGTTGAAGAAATTGAAAGAGCAAATACTAGTGTAAGTAATAGTTTACTTAATTTTCTCATTGTTGTTCCCCTTCGTTTAAACGTTTTTTAATGCTTTATTACAACAATTAACAAAAATTAAGTCAACCTCTGATTTTGTTTTATTGTTGAAAATATTAACTTTTTTTTGACTGAATCAATCTCAGATTGATTTTGGATCTAATGCTCTAGCATCGTGACTATTCCAGCCAACATTAATCTCATTTCCACGTTTAATGTCCAATCTCGCAGAACTATTCGGAACTTTTAAAATAAACTCTGCATTACCAAGTAAATTTAACCTTACTCTAGCATGATCTCCATGATAAATAATTTCTTCTATTTTGCCTTTATGCTTGTTATCCATTTTATCTTCAGGATCTATTATTGCTCTTTCCGGTCTAAGAGAAACTTTTGTTTTTTCTCCTTTTGACTTAACTCTAATTGGATTTGATATTATTTCAGCACCTGATGCTAATTTAACTTTACATTTACCTCCCGAAATATCAGTTACTTCACCAGTGAATGTATTATTTTCTCCTATAAATTCTGCAACAAATGAATTTACAGGTTCTTCGTATAACTTATCTGGACTGGATAGTTGTTGTACCTTTCCGTCGTTGAATACAGCTATCCTGCTAGACATAGTTAAAGCTTCACTTTGATCATGAGTTACGTAAACAACAGTAACTCCTATATTTTCATGAATGTGTTTAATTTCATATTGCATGCTTTCCCTTAAATTTTTATCTAAAGCTCCTAAAGGTTCATCCATCAAAACTAATTGAGGATCAAAAACTAATGACCTTGCTACGGCAACTCTTTGTTGTTGTCCGCCAGACAACTGATTAGGCATTCTTTTTTCTAAACCTGATAATGAAACCATTGATAAAGCCTTATCAACTTTTTTGTCGATTTCATCTTTATAAAGTTTTCTAACTTTTAATGGAAATGCCAAATTTTCATAAACTGTTAGATGAGGAAATAAAGCGTAATTTTGAAATACCATACCGATACCTCTTTTATGCGGTGGAATTCTAGAAATAGGTTTTGAGTCTAAGTATATCTCTCCGTTTGTTGGAGTTTCAAAGCCAGCTAACATCATCAAGCAAGTTGTCTTACCAGAGCCAGACGGCCCCAACATTGTAATGAATTCACCTTCGTTAATATCTAAGTTAAGGTCTTTTACGACTAAAACCTTTCCGTCATAACTTTTGTCAACTTTATCAAATTTTACAAAACTTTTTGAAGAAGTCATATTGTGATTATATAAAGCATTTGTGAAAATTTATTTCAAGGTTTTTATTATTTAATATGTAATTCTCTAGATAAATTGCAGAATAATTCAGAACCTGTTTCTGTAACTCTCACTGCTTCGCTGGCTTCTACACCCCAATCACCAAATTGCATTACTGCTATCATGTGAAAAGTAACGTTAGGTTGTAAAATTGTTTTATCGCCTTTTAATATATTAAATGTTTGCTCTCCCCAATCAGGTGGGTAACCAATACCTATTGAGTATCCTGTTCTCGATTCTTTTTTGATATTATATTTATCTAAAATACCCCAAAATTTTTGTGCAATATCATCAACTGTATTACCAGGTTTAGCTGCTGAGATCCCAGTATCTAATGCTTCATTAGTTGCTTTCATAGTATCAATTTTTTTTTGATCTTTTTTTCCTAATAAAACTGTACGAGCCATAGGACAATGGTATCTTTTATATGCACCTGCTATTTCGATAATTGTTGCCTCTCCAGAAACAAATTTTTCATCCGTGTGAGTTAAATGAGAGGCGGAAGTTCCCTTTCCAGTCGGTAATAAAGTTGCAATACTTGGATAGTCTCCTCCAAATTCTTTTGTGCCATTAAATAAAGCTTTTTGTATATCAGCAACTGCATCGCACTGCCTAACGCCAGGGTTTATACTTTTGAATGCTGTTTTCATTCCGCTTTCAACTATACGAGCGGCAGATTGCATTAATTTAATTTCTGCATTTGATTTTACAACTCTTACCCAGTTAACTAATCGTTCAGCGTCTTTTAATTTTGCATTAGGCAAACCTTTTTTAATGGTCTCATAACAAAAAGCAGTAAAATAATGGCTGTCCATCTCTAAACCAATATTTAGGTTGCCCCATTTTCTTTTTTTAATTATTTCAGTCAGATACTGGTAAGGATGTAATGGCCAAGTATGTATATACTTTTCATCGTATTCAATAATATTTTCGTCTTTAAGATAAGTTTTTATATATGCTCCTCCCCCATCTTGAGCTCTAACAAAGCAAATTGGTTCATCCTCATTAATATGAACCAAAACACATTGAGCATAATAAAAAGACCAAGCATCATATCCTGTTAGATAATTCATGTTTGCTGGGTCGTGAGATACAAGAAGTTCAATGCCTTTTTTTTGCATATCGATCTTGACTTTTTTTAAACGTTCTTTGTATTCATTTTTTTCGAAAAGCATTTATTTTTCTAAAAGTTTTCCGTAACCTTTTATTGGAGACTTATAACCAATTGATCTAATTGTATCCCAAATTAAGGTTTGATTACTAGATAATACTGGTTTTTTTAATTTTTTTTCTAACTCATCAAGAATACTTAATACTGGTAAGGCTGTACAAGAAATAAATAAAGCATCTGCATTTTTCATTTCTAGGTTAGATGAAATTTCTAAAATATAATTTGGATCAATGTTAGCAAACTCAGAGTCAAAATTTAAATTTAGGCTTGCAAATGAAGTTACATCAATATTTTTTTTTATAAAATATTCTAATATTGTTTTGTTTACTGAGTCTGGATAAGGAGTAAATAAGGCTATCTTTTTAATGTTCATTAGTTTAAATGCTTTTAATGCAGAGGTTACAGGCGTAGAAACATAACAACCTTTTTTAGCCAATAATATAAGTTCTCTCACTTTATCCTCACCGATTGCGATTGTTCCTGAGGTACAACCATAAGCAATTGTATTAATCTTTTCATTGGGCAGTATCTTGTTGGTTACTGACTCAAGATCGTCTTGCATTTTAAGTAAGTTTTCTTTTGTAAGTGGATTTTGATTATGAATACGATTAATAAATATACTTAAAGGTAAATCATTACAAATTTTATTAAAATCACTTTCAATAGTCTGATCAGTTGAAAGAGCAATTAAACCAACTTTAGGATTATTTTTATTTTTGAATTTACTATCGATGTGTTTAATTGATAATGTCATTATCCTAATATACTTTAATATTCCTTTAAGATAAGACTAATTAAATTCTTATTTTACTTGATTTTACACCTTTTGCATAAACCAAAAAATTCTAAATTAAATCTTTTAAATTTCATGCCTTTTTTATCATTAAATTTTAATAAAAATTTTGAGAGTTTTGCATCGCTTACTTCATCGACTACTTCACATTTTTCGCATATAGAAAAAGCTGTTGCTTTAGAAATTTCACAATTAGAACTTGTACAAGCAACAAAAGCATTTTTACTCTCAATTTTATGAATTTTTCCTATTTTAATTAATTTGTCTAACGCTCGATAAATCTGTTGTGGGGCATTAATCCCTTTTTTTTGAACATTAAATAATATTGAATAGGCTTTAAGAGGGCCTTTAGCTTTTTCAATGATATCTAAAACTATTTGTTGATTTCTAGAAAGTATTTGTGTTTGAGCCATAAATATAATTTACCAATTTGATTTTATTTTTTCAATTCAGAATAATTTTTTATCTTAATAAGTGTTAAGCAAAATAAAAATAATGCTGCTGTTATAATTGATGGTCCTGATGGAGTATTAACTTGTAATGATGAAAATAAACCAATTAAAACAGATAACAAGCCTCCTACGATTGAAAGTTTAACCATTTGTGTTGGGTTATTAGAAACATTTCTTGCCATTGCAGCTGGCATAATTAACATTCCTGTAATCAATAGTAATCCAACAATTTTAATAGATATTGCGATTATAGCTGCTAATAAAACTGTGAAAATCGCGTTCACTTTATCTGGGTTCATTCCTTCAGCTTCAGCTAATTCATGATTTACTGTAGATGCAAATAAAGGCTTCCAGATTAATTTAAGAATTAATAAAATAAGTGCTCCACCAATCCAAATTATTAACAAATCTATTTCATTTACGGCTAGAATATCTCCAAATAATAAACCCATGATATCAAATCTTATTGTAGTTAAAAAACCAATAACAACTAAGCCAACTGCAAGAGATGAGTGGGCTAATAGACCTAATAGCGCATCTCCAGGGAGTTTTGTGGTTTTTTGAAGTTTTAAAAGTATGAGCGCAATAGCTGATGAAATTAAAAAAACTGAAAAAGCTATATTAAGTTCAAAAAAGAAAGCAATGGTTACTCCGAGTAAAGCAGAGTGAGATAAAGTATCACCAAAAAAAGACAGTCTTCTCCAAATTATAAAACATCCTAGAGGACCAGTAACAAGTGCAATGCCTATTCCTGCAATTAATGCTCTTATAAAAAAATCATCAAACATTCTATTGTTTCCTTTTTATTGTTCCATCTGGTGAATGCGTATGATCATGTTTGTGTTCATACACAGATAAAATTGTTGAAGCGCGATCTCCAAACAATTCCTGGTATTTGTTATTGTTAGCTACAGATTGAGGTGTGCCAGAGCAACAAACGTGACCATTTAAACAAACTACGTAATCAGTCGATGACATTACCACATGCAAATCATGAGATATTAATAGAATTCCACAATTAATCTTTTCAGAAATCTCTTTTATCAGCTCATACAAAGAAATCTCACCTTTAAAATCTACACCTTGAACTGGTTCGTCCAAAACTAAAAGGTCAGGATTTTTTGCTATTGCTCTAGCAATTAAAACTCTTTGAAACTCCCCGCCTGATAAGTTGCTCAAATTATTATGTTTGAGGTGTTTAACTCCAGTAAGTTTTAAAGCATTAGATATTTCCTCGTCATCTAAGTTTTGGGTTAATAGCATAAAATCAACTACCCGTATTGGTAGAGTCCAATCGATAGAAATCTTTTGAGGAACATATCCAATGTTATTAGTAAATTTTGAAACTTTCCCCTCTATATTCTTATAAATTCCTAGAGCAATCTTGGCTGTAGTTGTTTTTCCAGACCCGTTTGGCCCGATCAATGTAACGATTTCACCCCGCTTTACTTCTAGTGATACCCCTTTAACTAACCACTTATCATTTTTAAATAGGCCAACGCTATCTACTTTAATTAAAGTCTCAGAGCTTGATTTATTCACAAAATTATCCCTTGCAATTATAATTGTTATAATATAACAGTTTGTTACTTTATAACATATTATGAAAAAATTTCTTCCATTAATTTCTTCTACATTAATTACATTTTTAGTAACTTTTTCAATATCAAAAGCTGATATTAAAGTTGTAACATCAATTAAACCAATACATTCATTAGCTGCTTATGTAATGGATGGCGTTGCTAAACCTGATGTAATTGTTGATGGTTATAATTCACCGCACGGTTTTAGTTTAAAACCTTCTCATGCAAAAATGATAGAAAATGCAGATCTTATCATTTGGGTGGGTGAAGATTTAGAAGCTTTCTTAGAGAAACCTCTAAATACAATAGCTAAAAAATCTGTAAATATTGAAATTATGGATTTAAAGGGAATAAAAAAACTTAAGTTCAGAGAAAAAAATATTTTCGAAGGTCATGATGATCATGGACATGGTCATAAAGAAGAAAAACACGATGACCACGGACATAAAGAACACAAAGAACATGATGATCATGGTCATAAAAAAGAAAAACATGATGACCACGGGCATGAAGGACACGCACACGGAGAGCACGATCCACATGTTTGGTTGGATCCAATGAATGCTAAAGTAATAATTAAAGAAATAGAAAACCAATTAGTTAAATTAGATCCTGACAATAGCTCGAAATATAAAGCTAATTCTAAAAAAGCTCAGTCTGAATTGGATAATTTAACAAAAAATATTAAAAAAGATCTTAAAGGTAATCTGAGGTTTGTAGTTTTTCATGATGCTTATCAATATTTTGAAAATAGGTTTGGTATTAAAGTTTTAGGGGCATTAACAGTAAATCCTGATGTCCTGCCTGGTGCCGAACAATTATCTGAAATTAGAGAAATTATTGAACATGAGAAAGTAAATTGCCTATTTTCAGAACCACAATTTAACCCTGCAATCATAAAATCTATTGCCAAAGATACTAAAATCAAAACTGGTGTTTTAGATCCTCTTGGTGCATCTCTCGACAAAGGTAAAGCTATGTATGTTGCTTTATTGTCTAATATGTATTCTTCTTTTAAAGGCTGTTAATTAAGCAAATACTTCACCCCATGTACCTCTTGTAGAAGCTTTAGAATATTCTGTAGCTCTACCTTCAAAGAAGTTCATGTGCTCTACTCCATTTAACATTGTGTCTAACCAAGTTAATGGATTTTTCTTCACATCATATATTGGATTTAAACCTAATTGCTCTAATCTTCTATTACCAATAAATCTAATGTATTGCTTTACTTGATCTGCAGTTAAACCTTCTAATGGACCCATTTGAAAAGCTAAATCGATGAAAGCATCTTCATGTTCAACTATTGTTTTACATGCATCGTAAATTTCATTTTTTAATTTATCGTTCCAAATTTGTGGTTCTTCTTTCACAAAATCTTTGAATAATCTAATCATTGAGTTACAATGCAAAGTTTCGTCCCTCACTGACCAAGTTACGATTTGACCCATGCCTTTCATCTTATTAAATCTCGGAAAGTTCAATAGAATTGCAAAACTTGCAAATAACTGAAGCCCTTCTGTAAAAGCTGAGAACACTGCCATTGTCATTGCAATGTTATGTTTTGATTTAACATCAAAACCTTGCATGTAATCGTATTTATCTTTCATTTCTTTATATTGTAAGAAAGCAGAGTATTCTGTCTCTGGCATTCCAATTGTATCTAGAAGATGAGAATATGCAGCAATGTGAACTGTTTCCATCGCGGCAAAAGCTGTCATCATCATCAGAACTTCAGTTGGCTTAAAAACTGTTGTGTAATGTCTTAAATAACAATTATTAACTTCAACATCTGCTTGAGTAAAAAATCTAAAAATATGTGTTAAAAGATTTTTTTCTTCTTTTGTTAAATTCTTCTGCCAATCCCTGACATCATCTCCAAGAGGAACTTCCTCAGGCAACCAATGTATTCTTTGTTGTGTTAACCAAGCATCATAACACCATGGGTATCTAAATGGCTTATAAACTGGGTTTTCTACTAGTAATCCCATTTTTTTAGGTTGAATAATTCCTGGCTTAACTTTTTCTGCTACTGACATGATAAACACTCCTCATAGTTGTTGTCTTTATTATTTGATTCATTCGATTTCGAATAAACATTTTTCGTCACATCTGTTGATGATCCTGCTGTTACATTTTCAGCTCTTTGGATAGATTTTGATCTACAATAATAAAGGCTCTTTAAACCTTTCTTCCATGCTTGAAAATGAATATCGTGAAGTTCTTTTTTATGTATATCTGCTGGCACAAAAACATTTATTGATTGAGCTTGAGAAATATGAGGTGTTCTATCTGCACCTAATTCAACAATCCATCTTTGATCAATTTCAAAAGCAGTTTTAAAGGTATCTTTTTCATCTGCTGTTAAAAAATCCAGGTGAGAAACGGATCCTTGGTTTGTTGTAATTGATGACCAAACTTCGTCTGTGTCCTTTTTATATTTTCGAAGAACTTTTTTAAGGTATTTATTTCTTACATTAAAAGACCCTGATAAAGTTTTATGTGTATAGCTATTTGCGGCTATAGGTTCAATACCAGGTGAAGACCCGCCGCATATAATCGAAATGGATGCAGTTGGCGCAATAGCAGTTTTATTTGAAAATCTTTCTTTAATTCCGTATTCGGCAGCGTCTGGGCAAGCTCCCCGTTCTTCTGCTAAAGTTTTAGAAGCGGTATCAACTTTATCTTGTATGTTTTTAAATATCTTTTTATTCCATACTTTACTCATAACCGATCCGAAAGGTATATTTTTTTGTTGAAAGTATGAGTGTAACCCCATTACTCCTAATCCTACACTTCTTTCTCTCATTGCTGAATATTTGGCATGGGCAAATTCATCTGGAGCTCTATTTATAAAATCTGTCATAACGTTGTCCAAAAATCTCATAACATCTTCGACAAATTGAGAATCATCTTTCCATTCATCATAAGTATCAATATTTAAAGATGAGAGACAACAAACAGCTGTTCTTTGTTTTCCATCATTGTCTAATCCAGTTGGTAATGTAATCTCACTACATAAATTTGATGTCTTAACTTTTAAACCTGCTAATTTATGATGTTGAGGTATTTGTCTATTAACTGTGTCGATATATACAATATAAGGTTCTCCTGTTTCTATTCTTGCAGTCAAAAGTCTTATCCATAAATTTCTTGCCGGAATAGTTGATTGCACTGAACCATCGTAAGGACTTCTTAGCGCCCATTGACCATCTGTTTCAACAGCTCTCATAAAGTCGTCTGTAACTAAAACTCCGTGGTGTAAATTTAATGATCTTCTGTTGACGTCTCCGCCAGTCGGTCTTCTCATTTCAATAAATTCCTCAATTTCTGGATGGTCTATTTGTAAATAACATGCGGCAGAACCTCTTCTTAAAGAACCTTGGCTGATAGCAAGCGTTAAAGAGTCCATCACTTTAATAAATGGAATAATTCCAGAAGTTTTTCCCACTTTGCCTATTTTTTCACCGATAGATCTTAAGTTTCCCCAATAGCTGCCGATGCCACCTCCTCTTGCAGCCAACCAAACATTTTCTTCCCATAAATTAGTAATACCTTCGAGACTGTCATTTGCTTCATTTAAAAAACAAGAAATCGGTAAGCCTCTTTCTGTTCCACCATTAGACAAAACTGGTGTTGCGGGCATAAACCAAAGGTTACTAATGTAATTGTAAATTCTTTGAGCGTGTAAATTATCATCAGCATAAACACTTGCTACTCTAGCAAATAAATCTTGGAAACTTTCGTTTTGACCTAAATATCTATCTTTAAGGGTCGCTTTACCAAAGTCTGTTAAATTAGAGTCTCTTGATCTGTCAATTTTAATTGTAATACCTTTTTCATTCTGAAATAGCTCTGTGTCTCCAGACAGCGAAAATAAATCTGGTTTTTTAGGACCGTTGTTTTTTAGTTCATTATGGTTTTTCTGGCTTATACTGCCGACAGCTTTCTCTATTGCCAATGATACACTTTTGTTCATATTTTCCTTATTTTGCTCGATTTGTTAACAAAACAACTACATGTTGTGTTACATTTATGTTAATATACTATATAACATCGAAATCAATAGAACATTATAAGAACATTTAAATAATTTTGCAAGTGGAAAGTTTTGTTAATAAACATTTAATAACAAATGTCTATATTCTTTAGTATTTATAGCTAATGAAAATCAATCCAAACGGTTTTAGAGAGTATGATGCAAGGTGGGTATTTGAAAAAGACATCGATATAGAGGGAATCACTAAATTAGGAAAGGGTCTTGGGACTCAAATAATCAATCATACAAAAAAAAATAATCCTAGAGTGATAGTAGGACATGATTATAGATCATACAGTGAAAAAATTAAAAAAGCTCTAAGTGAAGGTTTAATATCGACAGGATGCAGTGTTGAAGATGTTGGTTTATCTCTTTCTCCAATGGTTTACTTTGCTCAATTTAATTTAAACTCTGATGCAATAGCAATGGTAACAGCAAGTCACAATGAAAATGGATGGACTGGAGTTAAAATGGGGATTAAAAAGGGTTTAACACATGCTCCTGAGGAAATGTCTGAACTTAAAGATATAACTCTTAACAACAAATTCAATTCAGGCAAAGGAGATATCAAAAAAATTGATAACTTTAAAAAGATATACATAAAAGATTTAATCGATAATAATAAAATTAATAAAAGAATTAAAGCTGTAGTCGCTTGTGGAAATGGAACAGCTGGTGTTTTTGCGCCAGATATTTTAAGGGGTATAGGCTGCGATGTAATAGAATTAGATTGTAAACTAGACTGGTCATTTCCAAAATATAATCCAAATCCAGAAGACTTGGAAATGCTTCATGCTATTTCTAAGGCCGTAACAGATAATAAAGCTGATATTGGTTTTGGTTTTGATGGTGACGGTGATAGATGTGGGGTAATTGACGAAAAAGGGAAAGAAATTTTCTCCGACAAGATAGGTTTATTAATTGCTAGAAACTTAGCGCCAAAACACAAGAACTCTAAATTCATTGTAGATGTTAAATCAACTGGTCTTTATTCTAAAGATAAGGTTTTAAAAGAAAATAAATGTAAGACTATTTATTGGAAAACAGGACATTCACATATTAAAAGAAAAGTGTATACAGAAAAAGCTTTGGCAGGTTTTGAAAAAAGTGGGCATTTCTTTTTTAATCAACCTTTAGGATATGGTTATGATGACGGCATTAACTCTGCAATACAGGTTTGTCATTTGTTAAATGACCAGAGTAAAAAAATAAGTGAATTAATGAAAGAATTACCAAATACATTTCAAAGTCCTACCATGGCTCCTTTCTGCAAAGATGAAGAAAAATATAAAGTTGTTGATGACATGGTAAAGGAAGTTCAAAAACTTAAGAAAGAAAATACAAAAATTGCCGGTCAAAGAATAACTGAAGTTTTAACTGTTAATGGAGTAAGATTTTCTTTAGAAGACGGTTCTTGGGGTTTAATTAGAGCTTCTTCAAACAAACCTTCACTAGTTGTGGTGACAGAAAGTCCATCATCAGATGAACGTAAAAAGGAAATATTTAAATTTATTGATAGTCTGTTGCAAAAGACCGGTAAAGTTGGAGAGTATGACCAAAAAATTTAAAGAGAAAAATATTCGTAAAGAAATCTTGTTCCTATAAAAACTAAAAATAAACCAAAATACTTTGTCATTTTTTTCTTATTAATTCTATGACTGGCTTTAGCCCCTAACCTAGCCATGAAAGCTGTAATTGGAAAAAATATTAAAAAAGCTGGTATATTTATAAAACCAACACTTAAGGGTAATTGAGCATTTAAATATGAGCCAGATATTAAAAATCCTACAGCTCCAAACAATGCAATAATAAAGCCAATAGCTGCGGCACTACCGATGGCTTTATTTATCGGGTAGCCAAAGAACTTTAAAATCGGGACGTTCATGACCGCGCCTCCTATACCCATCGGTGCGGATATAAAACCACTAACAATCCCTGCTATTATCCTCGCTGGTAAACTCATTTTTACATCTAAATTTTCCTCTTTCTCTTTAAGGAAAAGTAAATAAAAAGCTAAAAAGTAAACAACAACTGTGAAAAATAAAATCAAAGGTTTTGTTTTTAAACTTGCTGCTAAAATTGTTCCTAAAATAACTCCAATAGCTACAAATATTCCGTAACCTTTAACAATGTTAAAATCTACAGCTTTATGTTGATGATGGGTCATAACAGAAACAATAGAGGTTGGAATTATAATTCCAAAAGATGTTCCAACTGCTAAATGCATTAAATAACTAGGTTCTATTCCTGATGTACTAAAAATATAAAATAAAATTGGAACCGTAATTAAGCCTCCACCAATCCCAAACAATCCTGCTGCAAAGCCTGCAGGAACTGCAGTGATTACCATTATAAAGATTAAATAAATAATTTCCGACTGAGAAAGAATATCCAAAATTATCTTTCTAGTGATACAGGACTTGTCTTTTTAACCTGGTCCATAATGTGATTTACTTTTTGAAGATCTGCGTCTCTTATACACATATTTTTTGAAAGATATTGTTTCCAGACTCTTGACCCATTCTGTCCATGAAACAAACCAACTGTATGTCGCATGATATGATTTAGTTGAGTGCCTTTGGAAGTTTCTTCTTGAATATATGGTATCAATTTTTCCATCACCTCTGATCTTGTTGGAACTTTCTTATTATTAAATATTTCTTTCTCAATTTCAGCTAAAAAATAGGGTGAATGATAAATAGCTCTACCAATCATAACACCATCTACTTTTTGAAAATGATCTTTAATTTCATTAGTTGTTTTAATACCTCCATTGATAATAATTTCATCATTTTTAAAATAGTCTTTAAGCTTATAAACAAAATCATATTTTAATGGTGGAATATTTAAATTTTCTTTTGGACTTAATTTTTTTAATAAAGCTTTTCTTGCATGAATAATAAATTTTTTTGATCCAGCATCTTTGGTCGTTTGAATAAAAGATTTTAAAAATTCAAAATTTTCAACTTCATTGTAACCAATTCTTGTTTTGATTGTTACTGGAAGGTTTGTAGCTTTAGACATAGCTTCTATACATTTTGCAACAAGTTCTGGTTCTTGCATTAAACACGCGCCAAATTTATTTTTTTGAACTTTTTTACTAGGACAGCCAAGATTTAGATTAACTTCTGCATAACCATAATCTTCAGAAATTTTACATGCTTCTGCAAGCTCATTGGGATTTGATCCTCCTAATTGTAGGGTAATAGGATTAGAGACTTTTTTAAACGATAATAATTTATTTCTATCTCCTCTTATAATTGCGTTAGCAACAATCATTTCAGTATATAAGTGAATATTTTCACTGATAAGACTTAAAAAATATAATTCGTGCTTATCAGTGCAATCCATCATTGGTGCGACTGAGACTGTCTTAATCATAAATTATTCTGATGTATTTTCTTCTTTGGTAGACACTTCCTCTTTAAGCTCAAGAGGTGCTTCTTCTTTTTCTAAATTCTCTTCTTTTATTTCTGGTTGCTCTGCTTTTAGTTCGGATAATGCCTCTTTAGCTAAATTACTTTGCTCTGGTTTTTTTGCCTCTGGTATTCTTCTAGTCCTTTTTGATGGTAAAATGGCCACCCCGCTCTTTGAAATTTGACCTTTGTATAAATTCTCAAAATCGTCGTTGGTCTCTTCTTCCGTTTCCTCTTGTTGCTCTACTTCATCTGGTTCTTTTCTAAGTCTTTTTATTGCGCTTTCTTCTAAGTCCTTTACTGAAATTTTTCCATCTCCTATTTCTCTTAAAGAAATAATTGTTCTCTTATCATTGTCTTCCTCAACAAGCATTGGTGCGCCAGCATTTAATTGAACCGTCCTCTCCTTTGCAAGAAGAACTAAATCATATTGGTTATCAATTTTTTCTAAGCAATCTTCAACGGTAATTCTAGCCATGATGAAGATGGTTTATTCAATTAATATTAAGAAATCAAGTTAATTTTAAAGCTTTATGGGTTCTAGATTTTTTCTGAAAATGAGCAGTAAAATTAGAGAAACGACAATATATGCTCCACTTATAAAAGCTATACTCTCTACTGAAAACCTAAAGTCAATTAATAAACCAAATAATGCTGTACCAAATGCTGTAGAAAAAACCATTAAGGCTGTTGTTAAAGCTTTTATGCTTCCAATATACTTTACTCCATAAATTTCAGCCCAAGTTGATGATCCAAGAACATTAGCTAAGCCGTTCGAAACACCTATAAGTCCTAGAAAAATATAAGCACCAATTTCGTCATGAATCATAAATAATGCCGTCATTGAAAACAATAAGGGAATATTAATAATTGGAATTAATTTTCTGCTTGTAAATTTGTCGACTAAAAAACCAGATAAAATTAAAGAAATAATTGAAGTAATGGAGTATATCATAAAAGCTTTTGGTATCGCATATATATCCCACATCTTTGCCTCTGATATAAAAGATTGGTACACAAAAATTCCTGTAATAATCCAAGGTCCAGCTAACATATTAAGAGAGATTATATAAAATCTATAATCTTTAATTATTTCTTTTCTTTTCCAACTTTTAATTCTAATATTTTTTTCGCTACTTGTTTTTTCTTCTCTTGAGTCTAATTTTATAGTTTTAATTGTTTTTAAAATAACTAAAGGTAATAACATCAATATTAATAAAGCTATTCCCTGCCAGATAGTTCTCCAAGAATAAGATAAAAATAAATAAGTAATAAGTACCGGTAAAACAAATTCTGCAGTAGATAATCCAAACCAGATAATGCTTAATGCTTTTCCCCTAGTTTTTTCAAAAAATCTTGAAATTGCAGTTGTTGATGTATGGCTCATTAATCCTTGGCCGGAGAACCTCATCAAAAATATTCCAACAAATAGAAAGTAAATACTTTCAATATATGAAAAAAATAATGAGGAAATTGAAAGCAAGATAACAACAAAAAGTGAGTAATGTAGCAAACTATACTCATCTATTTTTTTACCAACCCAAATTAATAACAAACTTGAGAAAATTGTTGCAGTTGCGTAAATACTTCCAAATTGCCCGTGTGAAATATCTAATTCGTTTCGAATTGGTGCGTTAAACAATCCCAAAAAAAAACTCTGTCCAAAACTTGAAAAAAATGTAAAAATAAAACCAAAAATAATAACTTTTTTATTTATAGAGATATTAATCATTTATGAGTTGTAAAGTATCTTTCATTGGTCTGGGCGTAATGGGTTACCCTATGGCAGGTTATATATCAAAAGCTGGCCATAATGTAACTGTTTATAATAGAACAAAATCAAAAGCTGAAAAATGGGTCAAAGAATTTGGTGGGCAACTTGCAGATACGCCTAAAGATGCTGCAAGAGATAGTGATTATATTTTTACATGCGTCGGTAATGATAACGATTTAAGAGAGGTAACTCTTGGTGATAAAGGACTGTTTAAAACTGCTAAAAAAGGTTCTATCTATATCGACAATACCACTGCATCAGCTAATATAGCTCGTGAGCTATATAAAGAAGCGAAGACCAAAGGATTTGATTTTCTAGATGCTCCAATATCTGGCGGACAAGCTGGAGCCGAAGGTGGATCTTTAACGGTAATGGTTGGAGGTGATGAGACGCCTTATAAAAAAGCAGAACCAGTAATTGATTGTTACAGCAAAAAAATTAAATTACTTGGCCCTTCGGGCAGTGGTCAGTTAACTAAAATGGTTAACCAAATATGTATTGCTGGATTAGTTCAAGGTTTATCAGAGGCAATAAATTTTGGAATGAATGCTGGTTTAAATATGCACGATGTAATTGAAGTAATATCTAAAGGGGCTGCACAATCCTGGCAAATGGATAATAGGCATAAAACAATGATTGAAGATAAGTTTGATTATGGTTTTGCTGTTGATTGGATGAGAAAAGATTTAAAAATAGCAATGGAAGAGGCAAAAAAAAATAATTCTCCATTGCCCATCACTAAATTAATAGACGAGTATTATGCAGATGTTCAAAAAATGGGTGGACAGAGATGGGATACCTCGAGCTTAATCAAAAGATTTAGGAAATAGAGTATGCAACCAGCATACTATGAAAGCTTAGAAGAAATACAAAAAAAATTATGGTCCATGTTGGACGATGCAGTAATTAATAGAAGTTCGCCATTTAGAATACCAGTATTTATTTGCACCGACCAAAATGATATAGATGGAAGAATCGTTGTTTTAAGAAAGTCAGATAAGAACAATAATCTATTGCAATTTCATACAGATCTTAGGTCTCCAAAAGTAGATATACTTAAGAAAAACAAGAATGCATCTTTAGTTTTTTACGATAAAGAAGAAAAAATTCAATTAAGAGTTAAAGTTACCTGTGAAATTAATAATAAAAATGAAATAACTGAAGAGTCCTGGAAAAAAACTCAACATATCAGTAGAAGATGTTACCTTACAGATGATGCGCCTGGCACTACATCAAAAAATCCAACATCAGGTATGATTTCGAAATTAGAGGATTTTGATTATACGATGGAGCAAAGTGAAAAAGGTTATGAAAATTTTACGGTAATCAAATGTAATATTAAATCTATTGAATGGTTATACTTAGCCGCAAAAGGTCATCGTAGAGCTATTTTTGATATAAAAAATAAAAAACAAAATTGGTTAGTTCCCTAGTTTTTTTGTATAAGTTTTAAAAGCTTTTCCTTTTTATTTGTTCTAAAAAGATTGTCATAATAAATAACTTGTTTAGGATACTCACCATTAAACTTGTCATTCCATCTACTAATCCAACTATGATATATTCCAAATTTATTGTAGTGCTCCCCTCCAAAACTAGTTCTTCCTTCGAATACATTATAAAGTGTATCGTTTACATACATTTTCATGAATCCTTTTTTGGGGTCTTTAGACATTTTTGTATGAAATAAAATTGTGGTCCATTTTCCTTTCATGTCTTTAATCCTAAGTCTCTTATACACAACTCCTGCTGAGTCCATACCATTTACTGGGTAATATCTTGGTGATAACACACCATATTTTGGTCTTAACATTAATCTTGGGCCTTCTCCTCTCTCATATATTTGAAAAAAGGAAGTACTTACAGGCTCTACGCTTTTAAAATCATTTGGAATAAAAATACTTACCGAATGCCATTTCTCACCTTTAAATTTTGTTGATGTGTAATACTCGCTTCTAGCTCTGTCTCCTCCTCCATGCCCAACAACAGGATCTCTACCATTGTTTTTACAATCTGAGTAATCTCCTTCTTCATCTCTTCCACAATCTTTAGGTAGCAATGTGATTTTCCAGGCTTCTTTTCCTAAAGCTGGGGATGTGACTGTTTCTCTAAAATTAGAAAGTTTTTTTCCAACAAATACGCTTTTCTTCCAAGACAAATTTGTAATTTCTTTTGCAGAAATGTTTGGGCATATTACGATTAAAATAAAAAAACTATTTCTTATATTTTTTATAGTTTGTAACATTAAGAAAAATAATTGGTTATTTTTTAAATTTTATTTACCGGATTATTGACCAGTCCCTTTTATTAAATCTTCTCCTATTAAATCATTTACACCTTCAAAAGGAAATAAGCCTTTTAAGATGTTTCTTTTTCTTTTTTCCATTTTTTTCAAATCATAACTAGATGAGTATCCATTAAAAATATTTTTACAATTAAATTCGATATTAGAACCGGTTGAAAATGAAAATATTAATCCTAACCTGCTTGAATTTTTTTTTCCTACAACTCTGTGTAAAGTATTACCATTATGAAAATATATTGAGCCCTTTTTTCCTATACAATCAACCACCTCGTGCCCAGAGTGTTTTACTGTTTCGTCTGAATACAAATCTCTCGTATTAGAATATTTGTTACTCTTACTTAAAAATTGCATATGAGTACAAGTATTATCTATATCCTCCAATAAAATATGCAAGTTTACTAAACCCGCAGTATGATCTACATGCCAAAAATAAGGTCCTTGAATATTCTGTCCTTTATATTTTTGGTTATATTCGTCTTTTGAATTTAAATTTTCGTCAAGTAAATATTTTGTATAAACCAGGGTTGGATACTCTCTAGCATATATTTTGTTTCCTAAAGAGTGTTCAATAAAATCTATGATCGAGCTATCAAGCCAAAGATCAAATAATGCATCTGATAGATATAAATTAATTCTTTTATAGACTGTTGCCTGGTTTGAATTTTTTTCTTTGATATTATCTTTTTCTTTATCTATTAAATTCTTATATTCATTTAAAAAATTATCAATTTTTTTTTCTTCAAAAAAATTATTTACTATTAAACCACCATCTTTAAGAAAATTTCCAAGTTTGCCAGATAATTTATTATCTAAATGTTTGCCATTTAAATGCTGATTATATTTTTTTATTTTCATTTTAGAATTTGAAAATAAAGTTTTCCATTTTAATCTATTCATTAATCTTTTAGGATGTGAGATATTCCATGAAAGTAATCTGAGAAAATTAAACGAACCAATAAATTTTCCATAATGTCTTTGATCTTGTCTTTTATGAGGTAAAAATCTTTTAATTGAATTTATCATTTACTTTATCAAACTTTTTTTTTATATTTTTTGTAATTTTCAACATAATGAAAAGCATTTTCTTTAATGCCTTTAATCTCTTCATCAGTTACTTGTCTTATTACTTTGCCAGGGCTTCCAATAACTAAGGATCTTTCGGGTATAACTTTATTTTCGGTTATTAATGAATTCGCCCCGATTATTGAGTTTTTTCCTATCTTCGCTTTATTTAAAATAGTGCTTCCAATGCCAATTAAACAGTCATCTTCAATTACACACCCATGTAACATTACTAAATGACCAACTGTCACATTTTTTCCAATTGTAATATGACAACCTGGGTCTGTATGTAAAACGCTTCCATCTTGTATGTTTGTACCCTCACCTATAACAATTGGCTCAATATCTCCTCTTAAGGTAGCGTTGAACCAAACATTCGAGTCTTTTTTTAATTCAACCTTACCTATCAATACTGCATTAGGCGCAGCCCAGCTATTTGGATCTATTTTTGGTGTGTGACCTTCAAAATCGTAAATCATAATATTGCTGTATAATTTATATATAACACTTATAATATATTATGGTTTTAACTAAAACACCAATTTGTGAGTTTGGTAAAAAAGCAGAAGATTTTAGTCTCAAATCAATTAATAACGAATTTATATCTCTAAGTGGTGCAAAGGGGATAAACGGAACATTAATAATGTTTATTTGTAATCACTGTCCTTATGTAAAAGCTATTATAAAAGATCTTGTTGAAGACTGTAAAAATTTACAAAAAGAAGGGATTAATTCAATTGCAATAATGTCTAATGATACTAAAAATTATCCTGAGGACTCTTTTGACAAGATGATAGAGTTTGCTAAAAATAACAACTTTGATAATTTACATTACTTAATTGATGAGTCTCAAGAAATTGCAAAAAAATACGGAGCTGTATGCACACCAGATTTTTTTGGCTATAACAAGAATTTAGAACTTCAATATCGGGGAAGATTTAGAGAGTTAAAAGATCTAAAACCTGTTAACCATGGAGAAAGTGAATTAAAATTAGCAATGAAATTAATCGCAGAAACCCATAGGGGTCCTCAAAAACAAATTCCAAGTATGGGATGTAATATTAAATGGTTTAAATAATGTTTTTAATTTCAACAAGAAATTTTCCACCAGATATTGGAGGTATACAAAACCTTATGGAAGGTCTGTCGATAGCGCTTCTAAATCACGGCCCAGTAAAAGTATTTGCAGATAAATTTGAGGATTGTGAAAAATATGACAAAAATTCAAAATTGAATATTGAAAGAATTTCAGGATTTAAATTTTTTAAAAAATATAGAAAAGCAAATCTTGTAAAAGATTATATCAATAGTCACACTCCAAGAGCAACATTTTTTGATCATTGGAAAAGCATTGAAAATATTGATTTAAAAATTCTAAAAAAAACGAAATCTTTTTGTCTTATACATTCAAAAGAAATTAATCATTTAGTAGGCTCAAAGTTAAACAAAAGAATGATATCGGCTCTTGAAAAACCTGATTTTGTAATTTCAAACTCAAATTTTACAAAAAATCTATTAAATAAACTTGGTTACGAAAAAAATAACATAAAAATTATTAACCCAGGATGTAATTACCCTATTGAAGTTAAACCTTCATCAAAAGAATTTGCTAAAACTATATTTGGGAACTCTTTCCCAAAATTATTAACTATATCCAGATTGGATGGAAGGAAAAGTCATCAAAATATTTTAATGACTATAAAAAATCTTTTACCAAAATATCCTAATCTAAAATACGTTTCGATCGGCGATGGAGAAGAAAAAGAAAAATTAGAAAATTTAAAAAAAGAATTAGGTCTTTCTAAAGAGGTAGTTTTTATCTACAAATCATCCGAACAAGAAAAGTTAGGTTTACTAGAAAAAGCAGATTTATTTGTCATGCCATCTGTGGTGTATAAAAAATCAATCGAAGGCTTTGGTATTACCTTTATTGAGGCTGCTTCATACGGCAAACCATCAATAGGTGGAATTTTTGGTGGTGAAGCTGATGCAATAATTGATGGTAAAACTGGATATCTTTGTGACGGAAATGATCTTAATGCTTTATATGAAACTCTTTTAAAGATGGTTGAAAATGACAACTTCAAAGTTCTAGGAAAAAACGCTTACGAATTCTCTAAAAATTTTAGTTGGAACAAAATTGTTAAAAAATATATAGAACTAATTTAAATTAGCAGTAATTTTGTTCATGACTACTTCAACACTTAACTCACTTAGTTGATCAACACTTATTGCTTGAAAATTTTGATTTTCAATACTTACTTTTCTTGCAGAAGTATGACTTCCAAATAAAACAAGTCCATTTTTTTTAAGATGTGATGCAATATGTGCTGGGCCCGTATCGTTAGCAATAACAAATTTTGCATCTTTTATCAGTGATATCAATTGTTTGATATTAATAGACTCACCTTTTTCTAAAACAACATTAGCATTTAGTTCTTTTGCTTCATCTATTTCACTCGGGCCAGGAGCAATAAGTACTGAATATCGATTTTTGTACACTCTCCTTATCTGTGAAATCAATTCTTTAAAAAAAGGCCATTTTTTATTCAAATTTTTTTTTGAACAGAAGGGGAAAACCAAAATGTAATCTCTGTTTGTAAATTTTTTTATTAAAGGAAGAATATGCTCACTTGCCCAGCTTAAATCTATATTTTTAATATATTTTGTTGGTATATTATCTTTTTTAAGTTGAAGTTCCATTCGATCCAGAACAGGATAATTGTCAAAATCTTTTTTACTTTGTCCGGGTTCCAAAGTTTCATAAGAAGAAAACCATTCTGAATCTTTTAATATAAATTTTCTATAAAATTTTGTTCTACTTGAGTTTTGTAGATCGATAACTTTACTGAAATTATATTTTGATAATAATTTTTTTAAGTTATATAAAAAGAATAGATTCCATCTCGGTAATCTTTTATCGATTATAACGCCGTCTATATAAGGACATTCTGACATGAATATTGCGTAAGGTATTGAAGTTAAAAGAAACACTTTTCTATTTTTATAATGTTCTTTTATATCTTTAATAGCGCCGTTTGCTTGAATAAGATCACCCAGTGACCCATGTTTAATAACTAAAATATTTGACATTATAATATCTGTGTATATCTATTGCTTAGTATAACTTAAAAATACATAATGAATACCAAATTAGACAAAATATTGGCAGAAATTTCAGCCGGAGAGCTCATTGATAAGATAACAATATTGGAAATCAAAAAAGATAAGATAGCCGATCAAACAAAGCAAACTGAAATAGACAAAGAGTTAGATTCATTAAATGCTACTATGAATGATTCAATTAAAGATAAATCAAAAATTTCAATATTACGAGATCAACTAAAAGACTTAAATTTAAAGCTTTGGGATATTGAAAATGAAAAAAGATTATCTGAAAAAAAAAATGATTTTGGGCCTAAATTTATTGAATTAGCCAGAAACGTTTATAAGTTTAACGATGAGAGGGCTAAAATCAAATTAAAAATTAATCAAACTCTAGGATCAAATATTAAAGAGGTAAAATCTCATTTTTAAAAATATTTAACACTAGGAATATTTTTTCTTAATTTTTTTACCAAATTAGGATTAATAGTTGTCGTAATTACTCCTTCTTTTTTCCCCAATTCTTTTAAGATTTCACCATCTGGTGAAACTATTAAAGAGTGTCCATAAGTTTTTCTTCCATTGCAGTGCTTGCCTCCTTGGCCAGGAGCAAAAACATAAGAAAAGTTTTCTATGGCTCTAGCTTTTAAAAGTGTATGCCAGTGTTTCTTTCCAGTCGTTTCTGTAAATGCTGAAGGCACACTAATAAAAATAACTCCTAGTTTTGACATCTTTTTATACATATGTGGAAATCTCAAATCATAACAGATGGAAAGACCAAGTTTGCCCCAAGGCAAATTAGTCGTTTTAACTTTATTACCAGACTTAAATAATCTTGACTCAAAATATTTTTCCTTTGAATTTAATTTTGCATCATACATGTGAATTTTGTCATAATAACATTTAATTTTCCCAGATGGAGAAATAAGTATTGATCTATTTACAAGTTTATTTTTCTTTACTTTGATAATCAAAGAGCCAACTAAAATCCACTTTTTATATTTTTTTGCTAATAACTTAATGCCTTTAAGATACAAATCTTTATCCATTGATGTAGCTGATTTAAGAAGTTTTTTCTTATCTAAAGAAATTTTTGAAGAAACTTCAGGAGTTAATATAAAATCTGTTCTTTGTTTAATTGCTTTTAAAATTAGTGATGTTGTTCTTTTTAAATTATATGTAACATTATCACTTGAACAAAGTTGAATACAAGATACACGAAACATTACTTCATTATAGATGAGGCAAAATTCCAATTACAGTCAAAACTTGGGATATAAGCACCAGTAACCCTTACATTTCCAAAACTTTTATCTAGGACTTTACACCAATTTTCCACTTGTTTGGGCTTTTTGTCTTTACTGCCTACTTGTGCAGTAATAATGCCACCTTTTTTTAAAATTCTTTTTAGTCCTTTCATATTTTTTTTTGCTAAATCAATACAGTATTGATCATCATTTAAATCAACAAAAATTTTATCATATTTAGAATCCTCTATTTCTTTAATGCTTTTAAAAGCATCGCCCCAAAATGTTTTGATCTTATTGCTCTTTTTAACTTTTGAACAAATTTTTGGTAAATGGCGGTAACAAACATCTACAATTTCTGGGTCTAATTCAAACCAATCAATATAGTTGGAATTATTCTCTAAGCATGCTCTAGCGACGCCCCCATCTCCTCCTCCAATGATGGCTACATTGTTATTTTTCTTGCTCAAATCGTGACTAGATTTAAAGAAATTTGAGCTATAAATCTTTTCATCTTTTTCGGCAACTTGAATTTCATGATCAATAAATAAAGCGTGACCAAATTCTTCTAAATCCATTATCTCAACGAATTGACCAACTTTTGAGGTAAATTTTTCTAAAACATCTTTTACAACATAAAACTTTTTTTGGCCTGGAGTACTATATATATCATCATATAAACCCACACTGCTTCTTTCAAAAGCATTTGTCACAACTCTGTTGTGATCAATTTCTTTTCTCAAAATTTTTAATGCAACTTTTGGATTTACTTTTCCACAGGTAAAGAAATCAAAACTTATTACACCTTTTTCAGGAAAAGTGTGAAAACTAAAATGGCTTTCTGCTAACAATGCAACTAAGGTAAATCCCTGAGGTTCAAATCTATGAGAAGCCACATTTAGGATTTCAACTTTCGCGGCTTTTGCTATCTTGTAAATAACTTTTTCGTAAAATTCAGGTGAATAATCTTTTTTTACACCAAGAAAATCAATGGTAATGTGCTCACCAACTTTAATCATAAAAATTACCCTTTTTTATAATTTTTAAATTTTCCTAAGACAATTTTCATTTCTTTTTTTGAAAGAATCTTAGGTATTCCAATTCTTAGGGCATTTATATATTGATGGCAAATATTTTCGATCTCCTGAGCGAGCTCAAAAGTCTTTTCTAAATTTTCTCCAAAAGCAACCTGGCCGTGATTAGCAATCAGACATGCCGTTCTTTTATTTAAAGCTTTGATAATATTTCTTGAAAGATTTTTTGTTCCAAAAGTTGCATATTTGCTACATTTAATGTCTTCTCCACCAGCTACTGCAACCATGTAGTGAAATGCTGGAATACTTTTTTGATGAGTTGATACAGCCGTAGCACAAGTAGAGTGAGCATGAACTATTGCTTTTGCCTCTTTTTTATTCACATAAATATCTTGATGAAATCTCCACTCTGAGGATGGTTTGCCCCTTTTTTTATTATAAAAACCTTTAAGCGAAACGAAAATAATGTCTTTTGGTTTTAAAGATGAATACTTTCTTCCCGATGGAGTTATATAAAAACCTTCCACTCCTTTTTCTTTTGCTCTTACAGAGATGTTTCCTGATCTTAAGGTAGATAAATTTGTTATATTTAATTTTTTTGAATATTTAATTACTTCAGCTTTTAATTTACTCACTTAAATAAACCTTTCAAACCTTTTTCTGAAGCTTCACAAATTCCTTTTTCTGTAATTAATCCTGTAACTAGTTTAGCAGGTGTAACGTCAAACGCTAGGTTCAGTGACTTACTTTTTTGTGGGTAAATTCTTACCTTTTTAATTTTATCATTTTCGTCTACTCCCTCAACGTGAGATAACTCCTCAGAATTTCTTTCTTCGATGGGAATTTGTTTGTGGTCTTTTATGCTCCAATCTATAGTTGAGCTTGGTAAAGCAACATAAAAAGGAACATTATTGTCTTTTGCAGATAATGCTTTTAGGTAAGTTCCAATTTTATTACAAACGTCTCCATTGGACAAAGTTCTATCGGTTCCAACGATGCACATATCTACTTCTCCTCTTTGCATTAAAATACCACCGGCGTTATCAGTAATAACAGTATTTGGAATGCCTTCTTCATTTAATTCATAAGAAGTTAAATTTGCTCCTTGATTCCTCGGTCTTGTTTCATCAACCCAAACATGGACTTTAATTCCTTTTTGATGAGCATGATAAATTGGTGAGGTAGCTGTCCCCCAATCTATAGTCGCTAACCACCCAGCATTACAATGAGTTAAGATATTTATTGTATCTTTTTTTTTTCTAGAAATTTCTTCAATAATTTTCAAACCATTTAATCCAATACTTTTACAAAAACTAACATCTTCTTCTGCTATAGCTTTAGCTTCATCAAGTGCTATTTTAAGAATATCTTTTTCATTAACACCAGACAATTTTTTCATCATCCTATCAACTGCCCATTTGAGATTAATTGCTGTCGGTCTTGAGGCTATTAAATTTTCACTAGATTTTTTTAAAAAAGATAAATCATTTTTTTCAATTATTGATAGAACTAAACCATATGCAGCTGTAGCACCAATTAGAGGAGCTCCCCTTACCTCCATTGTTTTAATAGCATTAATTGCATCTTTTATAGTTTTTAAATCTTTAATTATAAACTGATGAGGTAATTTGGTTTGATCGATTATTTTAACTAAATTATCTTCAAACCAAATAGTTCGATAAGCTTTATTTTCTATTCTCATTATTTTTTATTAAGAATTCTTCCTGCTATATTTTTAAGTTTTTTGATAGTTTTTTTAGTTCTTAATTTTGGGTCTGTAATTACTGCTACATCTAAACAGTCATTTGCTGGATCTTTATCTACAGAATAATCTTTATATGTTTTTATTACTTCTTTAATCATATTTTGCGCATTGGATGCATTTTTCATCAAAGTTTGAATTACCATGCTCACATCAACTTCATCGTGATCTGGATGCCAACAATCATAATCAGTTACCATTGCTACAGTGCAATATCTAATTTCAGCTTCTCTAGCCAATTTAGCCTCTGGCATATTTGTCATTCCTATGACATCTGCTCCCCATGTTCTATAAAGGTTTGACTCTGCTAAAGTTGAAAACTGCGGACCTTCCATCACAATATAAGTTCCGTTTCTTTGATTTTTTATGTTGAGCTTTTTTAAAGCTGCCTCACAACAATCAGACAATCCAGAGCTCGTAGGCTTAGCCATTGATACGTGGGCTACAATTTCTTCATCAAAAAAAGTTTTAACCCTCGCAAAAGTTCTGTCTATAAATTGATCTACTATTACAAATTTACCTGGTTCTAAATTTTCTTTTAAAGATCCAACAGCAGAGACTGAAATTATATCAGTAACACCTAGTTGCTTCATTGCATCTATATTTGCTCTAAAATTAATATTTGATGGATTTATTTTATGACCCCTAGAATGTCTTGGAATAAAACATATTTCTTCACTATTTAATTTTGCTATTAAAACTTCATCAGATGGCTTTCCCCAAGGAGTATTGATCTTTTTCCATTTGGTCTTTTGAAAACCCTCCATTTTATAAAGGCCACTACCACCGATTATCCCAAGCTTTCTTTTTTTCATTATTTAATTATTAATGCTTTTTTGTTAGAACTTGAAGCTAAATATGGATTTAAAAAAACATATTAGATCAATACCTGATTATCCCAAAAAAGGTATTTTATTTAGAGATATAACTACACTTATTAAGAATCCTGCCGCCTTTAAATATGCTAATGATAAAATAATTGAAATCGCAAAAACAATTGAATTTGATAAAGTCTCAGCAATAGAGTCTAGAGGCTTTGTTTTTGCATCCACTATTTCTTATGTGTTAAACAAACCATTCATACTTCTACGAAAAAAGAACAAACTTCCAGCAGAAACCCACTCAGTTGATTTTAAGCTAGAATATGGTGAAGCAACAATTGAAGTCCATAAAGATTCTATTTCAAAAGAAGAAAAAATACTCGTAATTGATGATCTGATTGCAACAGGTGGAACAGCGGAGGCAGCTGCTAAACTTATCGAACTATCTGGAGGAAAAGTAGCAGGTTTTATTTTCGTAATTAATTTGTTTGACTTGGCTGGTAATGACTTACTAAAGAAAAAGGGTTACAAAACAACGAGCTTAATAGAATTTCCAGGTCATTAAATTTCTTTATTCTTCCACGTAGAGGGTGTCAACTCATTGTTAATTTCAATATTGATATTGTAGTCGAAAGGTCTTGTGCCTCGTTTTTTAATATATTCAAAAGTTTTTTCAATACCTTGCTTTAAAGAAACTGTTGTTTTGTAGTTAAGCAAAGATCTAGCTTTGTCTGCCGAACACGTAGCATGCTTTACTTCCTTGGGTCTATCTTTTTTATGAATCGGTTCTAAATTAACTCCAGTAATGTTTGAGCATATTTCTGCAATTTTATTTATAGTAACGAATTCTTCATCCGGACCTATATTTATTGTTTGTTTGTTCAAATTTTTTTGATCTAACATTGGAATTAAACAGCTTAAACAATCATCAATATATGAAAAACATCTTGTTTGTTTTCCATCACCATAAATAATTGGTGCTTTACCTTGCATCATTCTGTTAATCATTATTGAAACAACATTTCTAAACGGGTCGTCATACTTTTGCTTTGGACCAATTATATTATGAGGCACAGCAATTACCCACTCAATATTGTTTAGATCACACAAATTTTTAAGAACTTCTTCTGAAGCTACTTTTGAAATTGCATAAGGGTCAACAGGCTGAGGTTCCATTGTTTCTTTAAAAGGTGCTTTTTGTTCACCGTATCTTGCCATTGAAGAACAAAAAATAATTCTTTCAACTTTCTCATTTACTGCAGCAGTAAAAATCGAAACTGATGCTAAGTAGTTATTTTTAGTTATCTCAAAAGGAGAAAAAACAGAAAGTCCCTCATGAGCGGTAGCTGCACAATGGTAAACTATATTAACATCTTTCATAATCTCTTTAATTTTTTCAAAATCACAGCAATCAATTTTATGAAATTTTATATTCTTTGGAACATTGTCTTCATAACCACCAATCATGTTATCAATTCCAATTACATCATGGCCTAAATTAGCTAATTTTTCCGATAGATGTGACCCTAAAAAACCAGCCGCACCTGTTACTAAAATTTTTTTTTTATTAAATTTCATTTAATAGTTATTTATATTTAAATCTGTATTAAATCAATTAGTTAAGATACCTTGGGCCTATACCACGACTTTTTTCCCATTATAGAATTAAATAAACCCGAAAGTCTTTGAAAATAAATTTTTTTCTTATTTTGATCAAATAATATTGAGTAAAATATTACTTTAATTAAAGCAGAAAGGAATTTACGACTAACCATTAATAGGGCTATAAAAAAACCATAATACTTTTTATGATAATAAAAAGTAGACCACATCCAGTGCCAATTTCTTGATAATTCCATTTCAAAATTAATTAGTTGATTGTGTGAACTGCCGCCAATGTGGTTTATCTTGATAGTTTGATCTAAATAAATTTTTTTTTTCATCTTCCTTAACCTTCTGCATAGGTCTATTTCTTCAAAATATATAAAAAAATTATCATCAAAAAATCCAATATCTTTAAACTGATCAATATTTAGAAACATTGCAAATCCCTTAACATTTTCAATTTCTATAGGATCTTTATTATATTTAAATTTCTTATCATCTCCCTTCTCTTGTACGGCTGGTGCTATAATTGCAAATTCTTCTAATTTTTGTGCGGTAACAAAAAAATTATTTAATGCGTCTCCATCTAACGAAGTATCAGGATTTAAAATTAGAGCAAATTTACTATTTACTTTAGATAAACCTAAATTATTACCTTTTGCATATCCCAGATTATCTCCTGTTAATTCACAAGTTACATTAGGATATCTTTTTTCTATTAGTTCCTTAAACTGTAAATTGTTTGAATTCTCAATAATAAGAATTTTATAGTCTGAATGAATTGTGTCTAAACATGAGTATATCTTCTCATCACTATTAAAGGTATTGATTACGATCGTTAGATCACTCTTAGACATATTTAATTCTATTGCTTTCGGTGATTATCTATTTTAATCATTATAAATATTATATATATAGTATGTCTCAATAGTCTTGTAAATCAGATGAAAAAAGTAATTGTTACAGGTGGAAGTGGATTTATTGGAAGCAATTTAATTAAATTTTTAATTAAAAATAATTATTTTGTAATAAATATTGATAAAAATACATATTCTAAAAATTCTTACATTCTTAAAAATATTAATAAGAAAAAATACATATTTCATAAACTTGATATTAATAACAAAAAAGAAGTTTTAAAAATTTTGAAAAAAAATAAACCGAGTGCTATTTTTAACCTAGCTGCAGAAACGCATGTTGATCGATCTATAGACTCACCAAATCAATTTATTCACAGTAATATTTATGGTGTATTTAATTTGCTAGAGGCAATAAGAGAGTATAGTAGAAAAATAAAGTTGATCCACATTTCAACTGACGAAGTGTATGGTGACATAAAAGATAAAAGCAGGTCAAGTGAAAACGACCCATATAACCCTAGCTCACCTTATTCTGCAAGTAAAGCAAGTTCAGATCATTTGATAATGTCCTATGTAAGAACTTTTGATGTTGATGCATGCATATCAAATTGCTGTAATAATTATGGACCTGGACAATTTCCTGAAAAGTTAATTCCAACACTCATTTACAATATATTAAACAATAGACCCCTACCTATCTACGGAAAAGGTGTTAATTCTCGTGAATGGATTTTTGTAGAAGATCATTGTAGAGGGTTATTAGCTATTCTGAAAAAAGGAAAAAAGGGAGAAAGTTATAATATTGGGACTGGAATTAATGTTAATAATCTTAATTTAACCAAAATGTTATTAAACATTGTTAGAAACAAAAAAATTAAAATTGGAAATAATGTAAAAATTAAATTTGTAAAAGATAGACCAGGACATGATTTAAGATATGCACTAAATAGTAACAAGATTAAGAAAAAACTAAAATGGAAACCTTTAAAAACTTTTAAATCAGGACTGATTGAAACTTTTCTTTGGTACCAGAGCAATTATAAATTTTTCAATAATTTTTCTAAAAAATTATTTTTTAAAAGATTAGGGCTAAAAAGATGATTAAAAAAGGAATAATACTTGCTGGCGGGCATGGAACAAGAATGAGTCCATTAACTAAGGCTGTTAATAAACAATTGCTTCCAATTTATGATAAACCTTTAATTTATTATCCCCTTTCTGTTTTGATGTTAGCAGGAATTAAAGATATCCTAATAATTGTTAATAAAGGTCAGCTCCATCAGTTTAGAAAAGTATTATCTGATGGAAGTAGATTTGGTGTCAAAATAAGATATTTAGAACAAACTTATCCAAGAGGTTTGCCAGATGCTTTTATTTTAGGTGAAAAATTTATTGGTAAAGATAATGTGTCATTAATACTTGGAGATAATTTTTTTTACGCTCAAAGTCTAACTAAAAAACTTAAAGACTGTATCAAGTTATCGTCAGGTTGTAAGGTTTTATTGCATCCAGTAAATTCTCCAGAATTATATGGTGTTGCTGTGATAAATAAAAAAAAGAAAGTTTTACAATTAAAAGAAAAGCCAAAACAATCTAAGTCTAATTTGGCAGTAACGGGTCTTTACTTTTTCGACAATAAAGTCGTGGAGTACAGTAAGTCTTTAAAACCATCTAAAAGAAAAGAGATTGAGATTATTGATTTGCTGAACAAATATAGAAAAAAAAATAAGCTTAAAGCTGAATTTTTAGGAAGAGGTGGTGCATGGCTAGACACTGGTTCAATAAGTGACTTTTATAATACTTCTTCATTTGTTTCAGCCTTAGAAAATCGACAAGGACTTAAAATTGCCTGTTTAGAGGAGATAGCTTTTAATTATAATTGGATAAATAAAAAACAAATTGTCGATGCAATAAAATTTTACGGTAATTGCCTATATTCACAATATTTAAAAAAAATTTTAAGATAGTAAAAAATGATGAAAAAAATTGTTGTTACCGGTAGTGATGGTAGATTTGCCCAAGAATTAAAAAAAATTAAAAGTAAATATAATTTTATTTTTAGAAATAAAAAACAACTCAACATCTTATCTTTAAAATCAATTAATAGAAATGTAAAAAATTTTAAACCTAATTATATTTTACATTTAGCAGGTTTATCTAGACCTATGTCCATTCATGAAAAGCAAATTAATAAAAGTATCGACTTAAATATTATTGGCACATGTAATTTAGTCAAAATATGTAATGAAAAAAAAATAAAATTAATTTTTTTTTCCACAAGTTATCTTTATCCTGGCAGAAAAGGTAATTATAAAGAAACAGATCCAGTTTTACCTTGGAATAACTATGGCTGGTCTAAGCTCGGCGCTGAATCAGCTGTTCAGATGTACTCTAACTCGTTAATTATAAGAGCAAATATGACTGAGAGGCCATTTATTCATAAGTCTGCATTTAGCAATGTAAAGTCCAATTTTATGTTTCAAGATGAATTAGCAAAAATATTTCTAAAGGTAATCGACAAAAAAGGTATAATTAATATTGGAGGAAAATCTCAATCTATATATCAATTTGCTAAAAAAAATAAAAAAAAAGTTAAGAAAAAAACCTCAAAGGGTGAGTTTCCAAAAAGAATGGATATGAATTTAAGTAAAATTAAAAAAATCATAAAAAGATGAAAATATATAAAACAAAATTTAAGGGCCTTTTAATTATAAAACAAAAAAATAATATAGATAAAAGAGGTAGTCTAAGAGAAACTTTCAGTAAAAAAGTTTTTAAACAAAATAGATTCATTTTTGAGTATTGTACTATTTCTAAAATAAATTCATTAAGAGGATTTCATTTTCAATTTAAGTTTCCTCAGGCAAAATATGTGAATGTTCTTGAGGGAAAAATTCTTGATTGTGTAATTGATTTGAGAAAAAGATCAAAAACTTTTGGTAAAGTTTTCAAAATAATTTTGTCAGATAAGAATTGTTTAAGTTTATATATCCCAGAGGGATTTGCACATGCTTACTACAGTTTTGAAAAGAAAAATATCATTTATTACAAGCTAACTAATTATTATAAACCAAAATATGAAGACGGAATTAATGTTATGGATAAACATTTTAAAATTAAATGGCCAAATAAAAAAGTTTTACTTTCTAAAAAAGATAAAAGATTAGGCTCGTTTAAAGATTTTTGTAAAAATTATAAAGGATTATAATCAGAGAGATCTTTGACAATAATTGGTAATTCTTTAACCTTATAATTCTTTGTAAACCAAAAAGATAAAAATCTTTCCGCTAAAAATCCGTAAATTCTCTGCATGCCATAACCTTCTAATTTTTTGCCTTTAAAAAGGCTCTCACATTTTTCTAACCATGGGAATACAGTTTCATAATATTTCGCCAAATATTTAGTCTTACAAATAAACATATTATGTGGATTAAAAGATGTTTTGGTGTAAACAAATTCTTTAAAATCATGTTTATTTTTTTGATCAAGTAAATCTATTGCTAAATCTAGATTTCCATCTCCATGAAATAAATCAAAATGAAATTTTATAGTCCGTTTTTTTTTAGATAATAAAATCGAGGGATTTAATAAAAATTTCATGAAGTGATTTTTAATTATCTTAATCAACTTATAATTTTCTACTGAAAATTGTTTACCCAAAATGCAGTCATAATTACTAAAATTTTCATCAATCTCTTTTATAGTTACCTCTTTTAACGTGCTGTAAAGTAAGTTTTTCTCATCGACAAGTTGCTTAACAAAAAATTTTCTATATTGGCAAAATCCAACCCAGTCTGTTTGAATCTTATTTAAGTAATTTTTCCAAATCCAATAATGAAAAGTATACTCTCCGTAATATGAATTTTTTTCTGATATAGTTTCACCTGATTTATCACTTAAAAAATTTTTTGAGAATTTTTCTTTACCTAAACCAACTGGTATATATTTTAAATCAGATATTTTTTTTTCATGCTCAGGTTTCAATGTCAAACAATACATTGATAGATTAGTCATATATTTTTTTCTGGTAGCGAGGGGCGGATTCGAACCGCCGACCCCAGGCTTATGAGTCCTGTGCTCTAACCAACTGAGCTACCTCGCCATTTGTTATTGAATAGATTTATATTACTTTTTATTGTAGATGGAAATAGTATTAATTAAAATTATATAGTTTTTCTACTGCAAAACAATATTTTGAAAACCTGATTCTTTGAAATGGAAAATCATGCACCAGCTCATCTAAATTTTTATTAATTGAAGTTTTTAGCTCTACTATTATGTTGTCATCTGTAAATGTTATATTAGTTTTATAGTCTTGATACTTTATCTCATTATCTATTGAAATTCTCACATCATTAATTATTGAATATTCTCTTTTGTAACTCACATATAATTTAGGAAAACAAAGACCGTATTGATTATCTAAAATGCCTGAAGTTTTTTTTTGGTTAAATTCGTTTTTATCCAAAATTTCCCTTGTTTTGAATCTTCCTTCAACTGAAGAATTTTTAACCTCTAAGTAGATTTTTTTATCTTCTTCCTTAGGGTAAGTTCGGATTCTTATTTTTTTTCTTGGAGTCAAACCTTCTTTTGAGTCTGTGTACATATCTAAATTAATATTATCAAAATAAAGACTTTTAATTATTCTTGGATGATAAATTTGTTTTACAGATTTTTTTTCTAAGAATTTTTTAAAATCAATTAAATTTTCTCTTCTAACAAATAGTTTTTCTTCAATTCTAAAACTCATTTATTTTTTACTGGTTAAAATACTCTTATCTATTATAATTTTTGACATCTTATCAATTTCAAACTTTTTTGTAAATTTTTTGCAAATAAGATTCTCAATTTTAACAAATCCTCCATTAAATTCTTGTTTTTTATTATAAGCTGAAACACATGTCCTTAAATTTTCTAAAGTGGCATTCTTTAATGATAAGATTGAACTATCTTTTGTCGCTACTCCTATATCTGCTTTATTTACAGTTATATTTTTTATTTTTACCTTAGATTTTTCTCCTATTGAAATCCCTTTATCTCCACAATTATTTAGATCAAGATTAACAAGATCGTATTCTCCAGCAGAAAAATCAGTACAATCGTTAATTGCTGAAGAAATATTTAAATTATTTATTTTTAATTCAGAAAAATCTGCATCAAGAGCGTCACTAAATGAATTTTGAATAGAAATTGTATTAATTTTTCCTGCTGTATTAACTAGGTTTATCGCATCTTCGCAATTAGAGTTATTAGCTGTTAAATCAACATAATCAAAATAAATATTTACAAATGAAATACATCCAGTTAGCCCCCTTTGATTGATAGGGTAATTTGGGGGGATGTAAGTGTTAGAATTTTCATCTGAAGGTGGTTTAATTCCATTAAAAACTATTGAAATATTTTCTAGTTTGCCATCAGAGATATAAACTCTTGATCCAATTTTTTGCTGATCAATTTTTATTAAATTATTCGCTTCGTCAATATCGACACTTATGCCATTTTCATAGAAAATTTTAGTATCTTTATAATTTATAACGTTTTCTTTATTTTTTGAATTTAAAAAATTAAGATCAATATCTTTTCCAATATACTGATAATTTACGTTATCTATTTTAAGTTCACCTTCGAGTAAGTCCACAAAATCTCTGCCTAAAATATTATAAAATTTACAATTCTCTAAATAAATTTCACATTTAAGTAACTTTTCATCACTATGCTGTATTAGATATACATTTGGATCAATCTCGTTTAAATTTTTAAAAAATTTATTTAATATGTTATCTATAGGTTTAAAGTTATTATGCTCAACAATTTCACCTTCTGAGGATTTGTTGTAATCTTTTTTAATACTGCTTAGATTTTGAATAATTTTTGTTATCTTTTTTTTTAACTCCTCTTGAGACAAATTAAGCCCAGAATTATTAATTTCGTTGTTTAATTTATTTAAATCAATATTATTAAGTTTCATTTTCAAGATTTCAAAAGAATTCATAAAATGATTTGAAATTGGAAAACGAACTAATTTTGTTGTAGTAGTAGAAAAATCCAAATTTATATTTGTGTTAGCATCATATAAAATAGGTTCAAAATATTTTTCTATGGAGTTCCAATAAAACTTTCTATTTGTGGCGCTTAAGGCATGATGGCTATTCGTTGCTTGTAAAAGCAAATTATAAACATCTAATTCAGCTGTTTTATCTTTATCAAATAATGATAATAAAACATTATCCAAATCATAGTCAAAAAAGAAAAAATTATTTTTTTCATCTTGAAATCTATTTGACCAATAAAGATAAACTAAATTAAGATTGTTAAGTGCATCGAGAGACATCATTTTATGTATTTCACCACGATTTATAAAGTTTGCGTTTGTTAATTTTGATAACATAACTTTGCTACTTTTATTTCTTAATTGAGGTAACCCAACAGACCTATTGCTCAGTTGATTGTCTGGAATATCTTCTACAACTTTGAAAAAAAATTTTTGGTCACCCTCTAGTATAGGCCCCTCTCTCCTGTTGTTGAATTCTATTAATTCTTTTGCTGCTTTTTCTTGAAACAACATTACAGACTCGGTTTGATTTACTCTAGCTTGTACTTTAATTGATCTTGGAGCTAGATAATTTAATTCTCTTAATATTTTTGTAAGTATAATTACATCGTCTAAATTACCTCTCACGTCTGGTTTAAAAAGTTTAAACCTAGTTATACCTCTTATGTTTCCATTAATAAGTTTAACATCTAGACTTTGGATAACTGAATTTCCCTTAAAAGCTATATGATCTTTCGCATCTCCACTATGACGGACTCGAGCTTTTAAAAAACAAATTGTGTTATCCTCATACGTAATTTTTACATCTCCGTTAAAATTTCTTTTAAGTTCGTTGGGAATAAACCTTGATCTTGTCGTTAAAATTTTTATATTATTTACCGTCCAACTTTTGTAGTTATTGATATCAATCTCTATCTTTTTTATTTTAATTTTGTCTGCATTTAAAAAATAATTTTCTGAAATTACATTACTACAACCTGTGGATTTGTATAAAGGTTTGTTTTCAGCTGCTATTGAAGCATTTATAGATAATATGAAAAAAAAGGAAAAAAATATAATTTTTTTCATAAAAATTAGTTATAAACTACATTAACTTTCTGGATACTTTGATTTTTATCTAACTTTTTCTTAAATTCTTCTAATGACTCTTTGTTATTGAAATGTAATCTATAAGTATATTGTTTATTTTCATTGTCATTTAAAGAATTTGCTAAATTTTCACTTTCTTCAATGAAATCAATCTTCTTTATAGAAATCACTTCTAATGTGTTGCTCGTATTTCCTTCATTGAATGACATGTTGTAGAAAGACTTGCCGTATTTATTTAGTACCTTTTGCAGAATTTTAACAAAAAATATTATTAATATAGTGCATATAACTAATTGTATTGCCCATTTGGTTCGTACGCTTGTTGCTATTCCTATCGTAATTAAATTAAAGTACATGACTAATTCTAGAGCACTTTTCACTGGATGCCTAAATCTTACAATAGATAATGCTCCTATCATTCCTAAAGATAGTGCAATATTTCCTGAAATAGTTTTAGTGATGACATAAGTTATGATTGGAAGCACCATAAAAGTAACTGTTTGAGCATGAGATTTAGCCCAAGCTTGACCTGTTAATGTTAAAGAAAACCTTAACAATAAACCACTTACAATTAGCAAAACTATTGGTTGCAATTCATCCATGATTATAACTTATATACTTTTTTTTGAATAAATAACAACATTATTGAACTAATTTAAAGTTTTATTAAGTATTTTTAAATCTATTTCTATATCCCCAGCTTGATTGTTAAAATTAATTGTTTTTGGCACTAAGCTAATATCTTTGTAAATCAATTTATTATTTATTGCTAAATTTTTTATTGCATCACCTGCTGTAGTTGACTTAAGTTCTAACACTTTAGTTTCGGGTTTACAAAATATTAAATTTGCGAACCCGGCTCCATGTAATCCAACTATTGACTTTGCTTGATTGAACATTTCCACCTGATCGATAAAACTATATTCACTAAGCGTTATACTTTCAAACCCTTCTGAGATTAAAAATTTTTCAACCTCATTTTCATTAATAATGAATCTCCATCCGGTTCCATCTTTACGATTGATAAATATTTTAGAGGGGTAAGATTTATTTTTTGAATTATTAAAATATTTTGAATTTAAAAATGCATTTCTCAAAAAATCAAATATCCAAGTCGGAATTCTTAGTGAGTCAACTAGTGGGTCATTTAAAAACGTGTATGGATGAGTTGTAGCTATAATTTGTTCTGACTTAAAATGCCTAAAATTCTTGCTAGATAATCTTTTTTCTTTAGGAATGCTTAATAAATCTAATGTTTCATTTTGAAATTTTTTTTCAAGACTTGGAAATAAATAATGATTAATTTCTTTTAGCTTATTTGTCTTTTTTAAGATCTGTAATCTTGGAAGCACATCTAATAACCAGTGCCAGTAATTTGAATTTCCCCCTCCACCCGTTAATAAAGAAAAAGTCGTCCCTTTTAAATTTTTTCTTATTTTTGGTGTTCCATTTTTTAAAACGAAACTTTTTTCACATTTTTCATAGATATTTTCACGTAATTGAAATGAAGGACCTTCTATAATCTTATTGTCCTTAATTATGGCTGTGTCGTGTATTCTGTCTGTGTATAAAATTGAGTTTTTACAAAAAAAAACTTGGTATTCACTTTTTTCTATACTTACTTCTTTCTTGTCTATACCAGGCTCTTTATTAGCGTTCGATACTGAATTAATTTCTCCATATAAAATTTTGAATATCTTATAAACCATCAACTTATAAAAATTTGTAAAATATTTCTTTTTAAACATTTAGCTAATTATCTTATTATAATTTCATCAATTTATTGAACAAGCTTTCAAAATGAGGTTGAAAATAAAAACCATAAGCATTTTGTCCATGTGGTTGAGCAGCAGGAAAATATGGACATGCCTCTAGCAATCTAGGTTTATTTAATCCTTCTGCTATAGGGAAAGCAATTGACGAATTTGCAACAACAAGTTTGGAAGATTTTATTATACTAGCCATATCCAAAAAATCCTTACAATCATAAAAGTTTAAATTCTTGACTTCTTTCTTCATGTCTAAAAATTCATCTTTTGTGCCTACAAAAAATAAATCTTTTTTATTATTTAAAAATTCATAATTTATAAAATCATTCCTATATCTAAAAGTTCTTTGAAGTATTATCTTATTATTTAGTTGAGAATGATCTTCTGCTTTTAAGAACGGTAAATCAAAATTAGGTCGAACACCTGTGGTAATTGTAGCGTATGTAATGTTATCGAATAGTTGATTAATTGGCATATCCCTATACATATCTAATCTTATATCTATAGGTTGATTGTCATAAATCTCCACTTGATTTAAATAATCCTGGTTTTCTAAAAGAGGTTTTAACATAGAAAATATTTTTTCATTTATAAAAACTCCATCAGCTGGATGTTTGTAGTAAAATTTTAAAGGTCTATTTAATCTAATAAATAAGTTGCACTCGTGTTCTAAAGACAATTCTTTAATTACTGGTAAAAGATTAACAATATCAGCAGCATGTCCGGAATGTAAAAAATTTAATTTTTTCTGGTTATTAATTTTTTTGTGAATTTCCTCTATTTCTTTTGAAAATTTTGTCTCATATTCTCTCTTCGCTTTTTCTCTTATTTTGAGAAATTTTTGCGCTCTAAGCTCGTTAGAGTCTGTTAATTTGAGCCATAAATTCTTAAAAAACATATTTACTTAAAGCTTCTTTTCACCATTTTTATCTATTATATGCGGATATGGCATAGGAAACATAAGTGTTCCTCCATTATTTAAATATTCTTTTTCTCTTTTAACTATTTCGTCTTTAAAATTCCATGGTAACACTAAAAATGCTTTAGGATTTTTTGATCGAGCATTTTCTTCAGATATTAATTCAATATCAGATCCTAAACATCTCAATCCTACTTTTTCAGGATTTCTTTCGCTAATAAATGGTATTTTTGATTTATCTAAACCAAAGTGTTGCAGTAAAATATTTCCTTTAGTGCTCGCGCCTAAAGCAAAAATCTTATTATTAGATTTTAAAATATTATCTACGAATAAATTTGTTTTTTCCTTAATATTATCAATTTTATTTTGAAAATTTTTATAAGTTTTATGATCTTTAAGATTATAACTTTGTTCTTCATTAATTAATTTACCCAACGCGGAACTAAATTCCTCTTTGTCATAAATATTAACATCTTTTCTACAAACAAAAAGTCGTATGCTCCCTCCATTTACTGCATTTGTTTCTGCAAAAAATAATTTAAGATTAAACCCGTTTAAAACTGCTTTAAATGTATCAATTGAGTAGTAGGATAAATGTTCGTGGCAAATATCATAGAAATTATTATATTTTAACATTGAAGTTAAATAACTTATTTGAACACACCAAACACCGTCTTTATGTAAAATTTGATCTATATCCTCTACAAACTTTTTTGGTTCAGCTAAATCATAAAACATTGCACAAGAAGTTATAATTTTTGCTTTTTCTTCAAAATTATTTTTAAAATCTTTTGCATTAAAATAAGTTGGAAATATTTTAATATTTTTGTTCTCGTCAATAAATTTAATATTTTGAGCAGGTTCGAAACCTACTAACCTTAAGCTGTTTGGATAAAAATTAAGTAAGGTGCAATCATTAGCACCTATATCTACTACAATATCCTTTGATTTAAGATTTACTATATTTTTTACACTTTCAACAACTTCTTTTAAATCTTTCCTCATAGTATCACTAGTTGCTGATCTATAAAAATATTGTCTGTACAAGAGATCGGCTTCTGTGATTTCCAAAAGTTGCAACAAACCACAATTATCCTTTTTTTCATTTTCTGCACATAAAGCTAAAGTCAAAGGAGTCTTAATTTTAGTTAGCTCGTTGTTTTGATTTGATTTTACAAAAGTAGCAGAAATATATTGCTCATTTATAAAAAGCACATTTTTAAGATTAATATTTCCACAAATCTTGCATTTTTTAAGATAAGAAATATTTTCATTCTTGGTCTGCATTTTTTTAATGTTATGATATTAAATCTCTATAAGATATAAACAAGTATGTCAAAAATTGCTATTATTACAGGAATCACTGGTCAAGATGGTTCTTATTTAGCTGAACTACTGATTAAAAAAAAATATGTTGTACATGGCTTTTTAAGGAAAGGAAAAAAAGCCGGAAATAAAAAGAACTTGTGGAGAATAAACAAAATTTTAAATAAGATCAAATTACATAAAATTGATACTTCAGACTTAAAAACAATTAGCAGGTTAATAAAAAAAATTAGACCAAATGAATTTTATCATTTAGCTGCTCAGGCTTATGACGGATACTCGTTTGATAATGAATTTTATACTTTTGACATTAATTTAAATTATACTCATAAAATTTTATCTTCAGTTTATAAGGCTAATAAAAAAGCAAAGTTTTTTTTTGCTGGTTCTTCAGAAATGTATAGTAAGGATATTAAAAGAAAAATTGATGAAAATACAAATTTTAATCCTAAATCTGCATATGGAATTGCAAAAGTTGCTAGTCATTATTTAATAAAAAATTACAGAGATAATCTCAATTTTAATGCTTCAACTGGAATTTTATTTAATCACGAGTCTCCCAGAAAAGATGAAAAGTTTGTTTTAAGAAAAATATCTAAGTCAGTGGCAAGAATTAAACTCGGTCTTCAAAAAAAACTTCACTTGGGTAATATTAAATCAAAAAGAGATTGGGGACATGCTAAAGATTATGTAGATGCTATGTGGCTTATAAATCAACAAAAAGTCAGCTCAGATTATATAATTGGATCAGGTCAATTGAATAGTGTTGAGACTTTTGTTAAAAAAGCTTTTGCGCACGTCAAATTAGATTATAAAAAATATTTAAAGATTGATAAAAAATTATTAAGAAAGAAAGATAGCAAAGCAAGAATAGCCAATCCAACTAAAATGCAAAAAAAATTAGGATGGAAAAGAAAATTTGATTTTAATTCTTTGATAGTAGATATGGTAGAAAATGATCTTAAAATTTTAAAAGGAATAAAATAAATGAAATATCCACTTGTAGACTATCCTTTTTCGAAAAATGACATTAATTCAGGCCGTAAAATCTTATCCATGGGTAAATTTATAACAATGAATAAAGTTACCAGAGAATTTGAAAAAAGATTTGCAAAATACTTAGGGGTAAAGTATGCGCTGATGGTAAATTCAGGTTCATCTGCTAATTTGTTGGCTTTATTTGCTTTGATAAATCCTAAAGCAAAAAAAAGAGTTAAATCGCAAGACGAATGTATAATTCCAACCATTTGTTGGTCAACTTCTTTATGGCCAATTATTCAAGCCGGACTAAAACCAGTTTTTGTAGATGTCGATTTAAAAACTTTTAATATAAACCTAGACGACTTGAAAAGAAAAATCACAAAAAAAACTAAAGCAATTTTGACTGTTCATGTATTGGGAAATTCTACAAATATGGATGAACTAAAAAAAATAGTAAAAAAAAGAAATCTTAATTTAATAGAGGATACATGTGAGTCTCTTGGATCAAAATATGGATCAAAATTTTTAGGAGGTTTTGGGCGTTTTGGAACTTTTTCTTTTTATGTTTCCCATCAAATTTCTGCTGGAGAAGGGGGAATGATAGTTTGTAATGATTATAATGATTATAAAATTCTCTACAGCTTAAGATCCCATGGTTGGGACAGAGGTCTTAATAATGGTAAAAAAAATAGTTTTAATTTCATAAACTCAGGATTCAATTTAAGACCAATGGATATCACTGCTGCTATTGGGTTGAACCAGTTTAAAAGATTGAACCAAATGATAAAAATTAGATCAAATAATAGAAAACTAATTATAGACAGTATTAAAAACTCTAATGATTGGAATAATCAAATAGATTTTTTAGATTCAAATAAAAAAGTAAAACCAAGTTGGTTCGGTATGCCTATTTTAATTAATAAAAGATACATAAGCAAAAAGTCAAAATTTTTGAATTATTTAAACAAAAATGGAATTGAAACTAGACCTATAATAAGTGGTAATTTTATAAATCAACCAGCCTCTAAACTTTATAAATTAAATAAAAGAAGAGAGACCTTTAAAAATGCAGACCAGATTGAAAAAAGAGGCTTTTTCATTGGATTGCATCCTAAAAAAATAAATAAAAATTTAGTCAAATTTTTAACAAAAAAATTATTGATGGTAGATAAGATATGAAAAGAAAAACTGCATTAATCACTGGTGTTACTGGTCAAGATGGATCTCATCTTACAGACTTTCTAATAAAAAAAGGCTATAAAATTATAGGCGTTAAAAGAAGATCTTCGAGTTTTAATACTAAAAGGATTGATCATATTTACAATGATATTTCTCAATCTAAAAATTTTATTCCATATTATGGAGATCTAACTGACTCGAGCAATATTTTAAGAATTATTCAATCTACACAGCCTGACGAAATTTATAACTTAGGTGCGCAATCACATGTACATACTAGTTTTGAAATACCAGAGTATTCTGCAAATGCAGATGCTTTAGGAACTTTAAGAATACTAGAAGCAATAAGAATATTAAAGTTACAAAAAAAAACAAAATTTTACCAAGCTTCAACATCTGAAATCTTTGGAAATACAGATATCCCTCAAAACGAAAAAACTCCATTTAGACCAAGAAGTCCTTATGCAATTTCAAAACTATATGCATATTGGACAACAGTAAATTATAGGGAGGCATATAATATTTTTGCTGTAAACGGAATTCTTTTCAATCATGAAGGTCCGAGAAGAGGGGAAACTTTTGTTTCAAGAAAAATAACTAGAGCCGTGTGTGAAATTGCAAAAAATAAAAGAGAATTTTTTACTCTTGGTAATTTACATGCAAAAAGAGATTGGGGATCAGCAAAAGATTACGTTGAAAGCATGTGGTTAATGCTTAAAGCAAAAAAACCTTCGGATTACGTTATTGCAACAGGAAAAAGTTATACGGTTAAACAATTCGTTGAAGAAGCTTTTAAACATGTTGACATTAAAATTAAGTGGAGAGGAAATGGCCTGAAAGAAGTTGGTATAAATCGTAAGACTGGAAAAGTTCATGTAAAAATAGACCCTGTGTATTTTAGACCAACAGATGTTAATGAACTTAGAGGAGACCCGTCAAAAGCTAGGAGAGAATTAAAGTGGAAACCTCGAACAAGTTTCAAAGAACTTGTAAAAGAAATGATGCTCTCAGATTTTGAGGAAATTGAGTAATCTTAAATTTAATAAATTAGTTTAGATGCTATAAATTTATAATAATGATTATAAATTTTATGTCTTATATAAAAGTAGCCCATCTTAATATGTGCAATATAATTTATTAAGTAATCGGGCAATGAAATTTGTTTAGCTTTAGGTGAGTCTAAAAAAGATTCCTTAAATTTTTTCATCACTGTTTTTGCATCATAATTTGAATATTTGCTTCTCTTATTTTTAATCTGTTCATTTTTATCAAAATTACTTAAAATATTAAAAAGATTTCCTCTATTAGAATATTCTAAATAGTTTTTGTTGGTTAAATGATATAAATGAGACCTGTGTCTATTAAACTTGTAAGAAATAATTTTTTTTTTTAAATAAGCAAATTCTGCACACGATAACCCAAATGACTCGCCTAAACTTCTTCCATGCAACATTGCGTCACAAGTATTAAGAAATTTTCTTTTATAATTTTCGTCAGAAGATCCTTTAAGGAAAACTATTCTAGGATGATCGTAAAATTTTTCAATATTTAAAAATAAAAAAGTTAAATTTTTTCTTTTTTTTACAATATCTATTAATGTATCTTTAACAAATTTGAGATCAAAACTGCTATGACCTCCGTGACACCCAAAAACTGTTTGATATTTTTTTATTTTTAGTTTTTGCCTTAAATTATCTTTATTTTTTTCTAATTTAACAATATATGGTACATAAGGTATTTTATTATTTGAAAATTCGTAACTCATCCACTCAGAAATAAAGGCATATTTATCTCCGTGTACTTCTTTTAATTTTTGAGGGTAAACTGAGTGAACTATTGTTTTTATATTGTTAGATTGCCATGCATCATTTTGACCACTTTTTTGTATATAAAGATAGTCAAGGCCTAATTTAAATTTATAACTGTCTATTTCCTCTAAATTATTTACGCCAATTAATACAAATTTTTTTTTAAACTTTTTAATTACTTGATTGTTATTGCGCTGATTATTTTTATCATAAAAAATTATTGATTTATTTTTAAGTAATAGTTTATTGTGAATGGCATATTGGTACGTTGAATTAGCAACTCCTCTCAAATTCATCTCTCCAATAAAAAAAGCAATATTCATTGATAAATAAAATTACTTTAGTTAAGGGGTATTCTCAACTATCAATAAATTAGATCTTTTTTTAAGAGTTTGTGCTTTAGAGGCTTAAAATTACACCCAACACAGCTACAGCTGAAACAGTAGCTACAGAAAGCGCAATATTACTTTGTCTTTCTTTTTTCTTCTCTCGCTCTAATCTCATCATTAAATCTGTTAATTTAACTTTTCCCTTTTTAAGAGTATCGTCAGGAACAGAGTGGTTTTCAAACTTTACTTGTGAACTCATACTTCATTATTTCATCACAGCTTAAGAACTTTTGAAATGTTATAAGAGTACATATTGGGTCTAATATATTCAAAAAGACCAAAATGGATAACCTAAATCAGTCTAGCAAAGCAGTTTCAGCTGGCGTGTAATCTAAATTAAAAGCTTGTGCTACACCTTTAAAAGTCACTTTACCTTTATATACGTTTAAACCTGCTTGATAATTTTTGTTTTCTTTTAAAGTTTTTTTATAGCCTTGGTCAGCTATCTTCACTAATAACGGTAAAATCGCCTTGTTTAACGCTAAAGTTGAAGTCCTTGGAACTCCTCCTGGCATATTAGCCACGCAATAGTGCACAACATCGTCAACTAAAAATGTAGGATTAGCGTGAGTTGTTGGTTTGCTTGTTTCTATACACCCTCCTTGATCTATTGCAACATCTACAACTACAGATCCTCTTTTCATTTTTTTAATCATTTCTTTTGTTACTAATTTAGGTGCTTCAGCTCCTGGGATTAATACTCCACCAACTAAAAGATCGCATTCAGATACAAGTTTTTTTAAATCTGTTTTTTCACTATCTGTTGGAATAATTTTGTCTCCAAACATTTCATGTAATTGTTTTAATCTATCTTTTGATTTATCAACCACGTAAACTTTACTTTTCATTCCAGTGGCTATAATTGCTGCATTTTCTCCTACAACACCACCTCCTAAAATCACGACGTTTGCAGGTTCAACACCAGGCGCTCCTCCTAATAGTAAACCTCTTCCCTTTTGATTTTTTTCAAGTGAGTGTGCCCCTGCCTGTATTGACATTCTTCCTGCAACAGCACTCATTGGCGCTAATAAGGGAAGACGACCATGATCGTCAGTAACAGTTTCATAGGCAATACATATTGATTTAGATTTAATCAATCCTTCCGTTAACTCTTTTGCAGCAGCTAAGTGTAAATAAGTATAAATGATTTGATTTTCTCTTATCATTTTTACCTCATTCATTTGCGGTTCTTTTACTTTGACAATTATCTCAGATTTCTTAAATATTTCTTCGGCATTTTCAATTATCTTAGCTCCAGCATTTTTATAATCTTCATTAGTAAAGCCTGCTTCAAATCCACCATTGTTTTGAACTAAAACCTCGTGCCCTTTTTTTGTTAGAACTTGAACGCTATCGGGAGTTAAACCAATTCTATGCTCTTGAAGCTTAATTTCTTTTGGAACTCCAATAATCATTTACGATTTAGTATAATTTGAAATACCGGTTCTTAATTTATCAATTATCTCATCGATATGTTTTTTTTCACAGATGAATTGTGGGGCTATAATTAATGAGTCTCCGGTATTTTTAAAATTTACGCCAGCATCATAACAATGTTTAAACGTTTGAAATCCTGCTTTTCCTGGTTTGTCCACCATTTTCATTTCAATTCCACCCATCATTCCATATCCTCTAATGCTAACAACCTCTTTTAAATCTTTTAAAGAATGTAGGCCATCTTGAAAATAAGGTGACATTTCTTTTGCTCTCTTAAAGATATCTTCTTTATCAAAAATATCTTGAACTGCTAGAGCTGCAGCAACAGCTACTGGTATTCCTGAATAAGTATAACCATGAAATAATTCAGGTGTTCCCTCTGGAGCAGACGATGCGTCTAAAACTGTGTCATAAATTTCCTCTTTGACTGCCACCACACCCATTGGAACAACTCCATTAGTTGTTGCTTTAGCCATAGTCATTATATCTGGTGTAACTTTCCACTCTTGTGCAGCGAAAGCTGATCCCGTTCTTCCCCAACCCGTAATAACTTCATCAAAAATTAAAAGTATTCCATGCTTATCACAAATTTCTCTTATTCTTTTTAAATAACCTTTTGGCGGAACTAATGTTCCTGTTGATCCAGCTATTGGTTCAATTATACATGCTGCAATATTTTCACCTCCAAAATTCATTGCAATTCTCTCTAAGTCCTCAGCCATTTCAACGCCTGTTTCAGGTTGTCCTTTTACAAATTTATGTTCAGGTAAATGAGTGTGTCTCATATGCTGAACTCCAGGCATTAAAACACTAGCAAAAGTTTTTACGTTATTAATCATACCTCCAACAGTAGTAGCTCCGATATTCATACCGTGATAACCTCTTTCCCGGCCAACAAATCTAAATCTTTTTGAGTCACCTTTTGCTCTGTGATAGGCGATTGCAATCTTTATTGCTGTTTCAACAGCCGTAGACCCGCAAATCGTATAAAATATTCTATTAATTCCTTCGGGTGTTTTTTTTGCAATTCTAGTGGCGAGTTCAAATGAGCCTCCGTATCCTTGATTGAATGGTTGACAATAATCTAGTTTATCGAGTTGTTTTGAGACAGCTTCTGTAATTTCTTTTCTACCATGACCTAATGGGTTACAAAATAATCCTGAGCTGGCATCAATCATTTTCTTTCCTTCATGATTAGTCAAGTAAACACCTTTAGCGTCAGTTATTAATCTAGGATTTTTTTTAAAATTTTTATTATCTGTGAATGGCATCCAGTGCTCATTCAGAGAATTAGGTATATTTGTTCTATTCGATGAACTCATTGATTGAAGTAGTAGACAATTGTTAAATTAAATCAAGAAATATTGTATACAATTTGAAGTTGTATCTAAAATTAGACCCATATTAAAGTTTCTTAGTGTTTACTTATGTTTAAATTTCATTTTTAATCTTAGATATTAACAAACCATATGGGAGAACTATGAAAAAAATAATAAGCACAGTTCTTGGGATTTTATTTGCGTTTACTCTAACTGCTACAGTAGCTAACTCAGCTGCAAAAGAAGTAAGGGTTGCGTACTTTTTGGAATGGCCATCTCCAAATCTTGAGGACATGAACAAAAAAGCATATGCAAAAGCTCTTGGTGTGCCGGTTAAGTGGACTAATTTCACAAACGGTGTGGCAATGACTGATGCTATGTTGGCAGGAGATATTGATATCTCTTACTCACAAGGTTTAATGCCTTACATAAATGCTGTTAAGGCAAAAGCGCCAATCAGTTTAGTAGACGTTGCAATGGAATACGGAATGGGAGGAACAACATGTGTCACTTCTAATAAGTCTGGTATTACTAAAGCTAATGCCTCTGAGCTTGAAGGTAAAAAAGTTGCTGTTCCATTAGGAACAATGGCCGAATATGTTTTTACTGAAAGTATGAAAATAGTTGGTGCTGACAGAAAAAAAATGAATATTATTGCAATGGACCCTGAAGAAGGTGCAGCTGCGTTAGTAAGCGGTGACGTTGTAATGGCATGTCTATTTGGAGGTAACTCTATTAAATCAGCTACATCTGTTGGAACAAGACTATTAACAGTTGATGAAGCTCGTGCTGGAGGTATCATGGGAATAGATATCGTTTCTGTAACGAATAAATTTATGAAAGAAAATCCAGGTATGTTGAAATCTTTCGTAGAATTAACTCATGAAGCTAATGCTAGATATAGAGCTGGAAAAAGTGATATGAAAGCTATGTCTAAAGAGTCAGAAATGAAAGTTGCCGACATGAAAGATACTTTAGGTGGCTTCAAATTCTTAACACCAAAAGAAACGAAAAAATCTATGAAGAGTGGAAACCTTGCTAAATTTTTAAAAGGATTTGACACTCCAAGAGGTACAGTAACAACTAAGTTTTTACCGTAGTTCTTGAAAGTAAAATTATAGGCATCAATAAATATTATTGGTGCCTATTTTTTTGTTTAAATATCTAATATAGTTATTTTATGAGCAATCTGATTTCTCAAAATTTAAATATGATTTTCAAAACTCCTAAGGGAGAAACAGTTCACGCTCTTAAAGATTTAAATTTTACAATTAAAAAAGGAGAGTTGCTTACTGTACTTGGGCCTTCGGGTTGCGGGAAAACAACTTTATTAAATATTACAGCAGGATTTATTAGACCTACCTCAGGAAAAATTACTCTTAATAATAAAGAAATTAACGGACCAGGTGTTGATAGAGGAATGGTTTTCCAACAAGGTGCTTTGTTTGAATGGTTGACTGTTGCTGAAAATGTAAATTTCGGTTTGAGAATGAAAGAAGAAGATATTGTTCAAACTCAAAAAAAAGTTGATGAATGGTTAGATATAGTTGGATTAAAAGGTTTTGGTAATACTCCTACCTATCAATTATCTGGAGGAATGCAACAAAGGGTAGCCTTGGCAAGATGTTTGATTAATGATCCAGAATTAATATTAATGGATGAACCTTTAGGAGCCTTAGATGCTTTGACAAGAGAAAAAATGCAATCTTTAGTTCTTAAGATTTGGAAAGAAACTGGTAAAACAATAATTCTTATAACTCACTCTGTGGAAGAGGCGTTATTACTTGGAGAAAAAGTTTACGTAATGGCGCCAAGACCAGGGAGAATACACAAAGAATATAAATTACCTTTTGCATCAATGGGTCTCAATGGCAACTTAAGAGATATCAAAAATAATAAAGAGTTCGTATCCAAAAGAGAAGAGATTCTCACAATGATATGGGACATGGAAGAAGAAATAATGGGAAAAGAAGTCTAAATGATCACAGGTTTTTTAACATTTTTATTTTTTTTCGCCATAGTAGGCTGTGTCTTATATGGAAGAAAATTAATTAGAACTGAAAAAGTTGATGCTGTTTTTGGAAATCCTGAGAGGTCAAAAGGAGGAGTTCATTGGGTAATAGTTGGAAGTAGTTTTCTATTATTGGTCTGGCTATATTATTCATGGGATATAGCTAAGTCTTTTTTCCCAAAATCAGCTAATGAACTTTGCCAAGTTGGTAAAGTAAATGAATCTCTTCTTTCACTTAAATATCTATTTCCAATAGATGAGCGTCAACTTAAGAGCACATCGGTAATAGAAACTGAAACAGAAAATTTAAATAAAATAATTCTTGAAGTAGAAAAATCAGGAATCAAAAATCAAGATAAAAGTAAGTTACTAAATTTTATCTCTCAAACAAAAAATACAATACCATTGCTTACAAATGAACAACTTTTAAATAACGATACTAGAGAACAAATTAAATTAGTTAATGAAAAAATTTTAAATTTAATCGAGAACTTTAAAAGAAGTGATTATCCCAACGAGAGCGCTGAACAAAAATTAGAAAGAATTGAAGCTGCTAAGGAAGAAGGTTCCTGGAAAGCATCAAGTACCTCAATTGAAAATACAATCGAAATTCCCTTTATTCCAAAAACAAAGCGAGGTTTAAAATTTCAGGCAGCAGCCACAGAATTGAATTTAATAAGTGATGAATTCTTTGAGCTTAAAAATCATAATGAACAATATGCCTCCGCCTTAAAAAACCTAAAAAAAGAAATAAAAGATTATAGAAATAATTTAAGCGAATCTGAGGAAATTTCCTCCTCATTTGCAAAAGATATTCTTAAGATTGCACGTAGAATTGAATATGCGAGTATATTTCCACCTAATACGTTAAAGGACATGCAGGCATCAATAATCAGTTTTGATAATGTGCAAAAAAAAGAGCAAGGAAGTCTTAGATGGGTAGATCTTCTTTTGTTTCCATCAGGCACGATCATTTCAAGTGGCCCAAGTTGTTCTGAACAAGGTTCTGGTAGATGGCTTCCAAAACCATCCGATACACTCAATAAATTTACATTAATGTTAAACCCAAATATAGGTTACAAACAAATTCCATTAATTTGGTATGAAATGATGGATGTAAGTAAGATAATTGGTTTCTTGCTACCTGATTGGTTTGCTGATGTTTTGCCTGGAGAGTACCCAGTTCATAATGAACAAGGTGAAGTTAAGCCAAATTTCAAAAGTAAAGTTTTAAGTTTTGTTACTGGAGATTTTAACTTATTTAAAATTCCAATTCCTACTGGCCATATATGGGATTCATTTTTGAGAGTGTTCCTTGGATTAGTTGCAGGAATTATAGTTGGAGTTCCATTAGGATTATTTATGGGATTAAATAGATTTGCCAAAGGCTTCTTTGATCCTTTAATTGAACTGTACAGACCTGTTCCACCATTAGCATGGGCACCATTAGTTATTTCAGTTCTTGGAATAGACAATCTTGGAAAAGTATTTTTATTATTTATGGTGTCTTTATCAATAATGATAATTTCAGCTAGAGCTGGAGCGTCGGGAACTCAATTATCGAAAATCCATGCAGCACATTCTCTTGGGGCTTCTAAATGGCAAATACTTAGACATGTTATTTTTCCAAATTCCTTACCGGAAATACTTACAGGAATACGAGTTGCAACAGGAATGTGTTGGGGAACTTTAGTTGCTGCAGAATTTTTAGCAGGTACAACTGGAGTAGGTTTTGTCGAAAATGTCGCAAAAAAATACTTCCAGTATGAAGTTATTTGGATAACTATTTTCATTATGGGAATGCTAGGCTTACTTTTTGATGTTACAATAAGGAAAATTATTGACAAAACTATCCCTTGGCGAGGTAAGGGTTAACAACTAATTCTTTTAATTTAATTATGATCGGTATACTTGGTGGCATGGGTACTCAAGCTGGTTTAGACTTTTGTAGTAAACTTGCTAAACTAAACAGAGGTAAGTCAGATCAGAACTATCCTCTTTTTTTACTTTATAATAAGTCGAACATTCCAGATAGAAAACAAAATCTTGATAAGTACAAAAAAGTTTTAAAAGCACTAATAACTGGTTGCAAATTTTTACAAAGAAACAAATGTAAATTTATATCTATACCATGTAATACCGCTCATTACTGGTACGACGATTTGAAAAAAATAATTAAAATCCCAATATTAAATATGCCAAAAATTGTTTACGAAAGTGCCTCCAAAAATTGTAAGAAGAATTCCAAAATAGGTCTTTTAGCTACTGAGGCAACTATTAAAACTGGTATTTATAATAAATATTTTAGTAAAAAATATAAATTGATATCACCACAAAAAAAATTACAGATGAGAAGCGTAAATAAGTCTATAAAATTTGTAAAGATGGGAAAAACTAAAGAAGCTGAAAAAGCAATAAAACCAGCAGTTAATTATTTATTAAAAAAGAGATGCAAAAAAATCATTTTGGGCTGTACAGAGTTGCCAATAGCTATTTTTGCGTATAAATCTTTTAAAAAAGCTAAGTTGTCAAAAATATTTATGGATCCTAATTTAATTTTGGCAGAAGCATCAATGAAGAAATATAAATGAAAAAACTATTAGTACTAATTATTACTTCAATGCCCTTCTCAGTATTGGCTGATGAGAGTGTAAAAGAAAAAAGAATTGCCAAATATGTAATGGAAAATATTCAAAAAGATTATGTAAATTGTTATAGTTTTTACAAAGTCGCAGCAGAAAGTTTTAAAAAATCTGGAAAAGAAAAAAAAATAATTGATAGTTTAGAAGAAAGTGCAGATGTTGCCTTAAAATATAATTATGATCTTGGAGAAATTATGGGGTTAAATCCGGAAGTGATGGCACAAATGACAAAAGATAAAGTAACTGACTTCGTTAAATTAGCTAATAAGGACCTTTCCGCTTTAGCTAAAAAATATGGTTTAGTTTGTAAAAATCTTGTCGAAAACCCTGAGCAAAGAACTAATTATTGGGAAAAAGAAGGAAAAAAAATAATTAAGTGAAAAAAAATATTCTAAGGTCAAAAATAATACAAATTTTTTTAAAGCATAAACTATCAAAAAAACATTCAGAAATTTGTGCAGATTATTTGATAAAGGCTGAACTAGTTGAGGCTAAATCACATGGTCTAACCAGACTCAACATGTATTGCGAAAGAATTCGCAGAAAATTAATCAACGCCAAACCAAAAATAAAGATTAAAAAGATTAATTCATCAATTTCTTACATTGATGCGGATAATAGTATTGGTTTTGTTTCTGCCGATATTGGAATTTCTCAAGCAATTAAAAATGCAAAAAAAACTGGGATAGGCCTAGTTGGAATTAAAAGAAGTGGTCATTATGGACTTTCGAGCTTTTATGCTGAACAAGCAGTAAAAAAAAATTTAATTGTTTTTTGTTTTACTAATGCACCACCTGCCCTTGCTCCACATGGTGCTAAAAAATCTTTATTTGGTACTAATCCTATTTGTTTCGGTGTTCCAACTGGTAAAGTTCCTTTTATATTAGATACATCAACATCAATGATAAACAGAGGTAAAATAAGACACGCAGAAAAATTTGGAAAAAAAATACCTTTCGGTGTCGCCTTAAATAAGTATGGTAAAATGACCACTAATGCAAAAGAAGCACTTTCGGGAACTCAGTTGCCAATTGGTGGATTTAAAGGATCAGGCTTAGCCTGGATGGTTGATATTTTAAGTGGAGTGCTAACTGGGAGTAGTCACGGTGGAAAAACAAAAGACCCCTTCGATGATTTTACCGGACCTCAAAATGTTGGTCACTTATTTATAACAATTAATCCCAAGGTATTTATAGGCAAAAATTTTATAAAAGAGATAAAGAAAAATATTAGATTGATAAAAAAACTACCGAAAGCCAAAGGGTTTAGTTCAATTCTTTATCCAGGTGAAAGAAAAAATTTTTTGTATAAAAAAAATATGAATAAAGATATATCTATTCCAAAAAAAATTTTAAAAGAAATGGATGACTTAAATGCTATCTAAAAAAGAAATTATCTGTCCAAAAAACTTATTAGAAATTGCTAAAAAGAAAGGTCCAGCAAAAGCGGTGATAGTAAACGCTGGAAAAAAAGTTGCAATCATTTCAGCAAAACAAGCTGTAGAAGCTAATTTGATAGTACCGGTATTTGTAGGAGATGAAACTGTAATAAAGAACATTGCTAAAGAAATTAATTGGAACATTTCTAAGTATGAAATTATTCATGAACCAATTGAGAACAATACAGCACCAATAGCTGCAAAATTAGCAAGTGAAGGTAAGGTGAAGATTATTGTTAAAGGACATATTCATACCGATATATTAATGAAAGCTGTATTAAAAAGAGACTTAAATCTCATAGGAAAAAAAAGATTAAGTCATGTTTGGCATATGACATTAGAAGAAAATGATAAGCCTTTTATTATAACTGATGGGGCTTTAAATGTTTTGCCAAAATTAGAAACTAAGATGCATATCCTCAAAAACTCTGTTGATTTTGCTAAACGTATAGGAATATTAAAACCAAAAGTGTCTGTATTATCAGCAACTGAAGAGGTTTTAGATAGTATGCCAAGTTCAGTTGATGCAAAAGAATTGACTTCTAGAGCTAAAGACGAGGGCATAGATGCAGATGTGTTTGGTCCTATGGCTTTCGATAATTCAGTCTCTGAAGAAGCTGCTCAAATTAAAGGAATAAGAAATGCTGTTGCTGGTAAGACAGATATTCTATTAGTTCCAAATGTTGAAACAGGTAACGGATTAGTCAAAATGATGATTTTTTTTATGGGAGCTTGTGCGGCTGGTGTAGTGGTTGGTGGAAAAGTTCCAGTTGTAATAACAAGTAGAGCTGATGATACTCAAGCAAGACTTGCCTCAATGGCTGCTGCTGTTGTTGCGCTTTAGAAATAACTAAATGAAAAAACTTAAAAACTGGGATAATAAAACTTGGTTATCATCTAAATCATATATCTCTCAATTTCATAAATTTCTAAAAAGAAAAATTAATTTTAATAAAAATTTGAAAATATTAGATATTGGATGTGGAAGGGCAAATATTATCAGTTACTTGCAAAGAAAATATAAATTTAGAAATAAGGCTATTGGTATTGATATTATTAAAAATAATGATGTTAAGAAAAATATTTTATTTAAGAAAACTGACGCAATTAAATATCTAAGAAATAGTGAAAAATTTGATTTAATTATAATTAAACAAACAATTCATTTTTTTTCTAAAAGTAGATTGAAGATTTTATTGAACTTATTATTAGAAAAACTCAATTATGATGGAACATTAATGATTTTCTCGTTAAAAACTAAAAAAAATAATATTCCTTGTTTTAAAAAAATGAAGAAAAAATTAACTTTAAGTCTTCAAAAAGATGAAAGATTACTTAGTTTAATAAAAAATAAATTAAAAAAATCGCGAGAAACGAATTTCAATTACAAAGTAAAAATTACTAGATTAGAATACATTAAAATGATTAAGAAAAGATACATGTCTTGCTTGCTTAATCTCTCGAAAAAAGATTTAGTTAATGGTGTCGGTGAAATTAAATCAAATTATAATAATCAAATCAAATTCACCGACACACTAAAATGCATTACTTATCAAAAATAATTATTGGCCTGGAGCTTTATAAGATATTTTTGAGGCTTTTGTAGTTGCTTTTGTAAAGTCGATTGCTTCCAAGGCAGTAAGATTTTTCACAGCACCAGATGATTCTACTACTAATTTTATTGCTGCAAAGTCTTCAAAACTCGGAACATCAGTTACAACTACAAAGTCATATGATCCCCGTACTATATCCATGGAGTGCATTTTACCACCCATTGCTGAAGTAAGTTTTTCAACAACGGCTTTTCTATCACTCGTAGGATCTTTTAAGAAACCCTGAAATGCTTTTTCAGTATAATTTCCCATTATATACATTTTTGCCATATCGTTCTCCTTTCTTATTCCTTTACTTAGTAAATTCCTGATTTAACCAGTTTGTCTATTTCTACTTTGGACTCAGGTATTAATTTGTGAATATATTGATCGCAATCACTAGCCTTTTTTTCGTCGTAAGGTTTGCCGTAAAGTTCATCAACAGATTTATTAAGCTCTGAATTTAAAAGATCTTCCTTAACTCCCTCTTTAATTAAATACGATGTTAAAAATTTTTTAGCAGCTATAGAATAAACTATCTTATCTAATTCTAAAGTACCTTGAGGTATCATACTATGCGCGTAATAAAGCCCTGTGCATTTTAAAGCTGCTTTTTTATCTTTGTCGCTTAAATGACCTCCTCCATAAGCAGAGCCAAAATATAAAAAAACTGTAAAAATTAAAAAATATTTTTTCATAATTACTTTATTTTCGCAAATTTTGAATTATTTTAATTGTGTTAAAAGTAGATTGCAGGTATGCATATTGTCTACAACCCTGAGGTTAAAAGTTAATGAAAATCATTGATTGCACATCATTTTATAATGAGCATATGATGTATGAAGTAAGGTTGAATATATTAAAAGATAAAGTTGATCAATTTGTTGTTACTGAGTCAACCTATTCTCACAGCGGTAAAAAGAAAAATTTAAATTTTAACATAAATAATTACCCTAAGTTTAAAGATAAAATAAAATATATTGTTATTGATAAGGAGCCGAATGGAATTATTGCGGAAAATGGAGATCCTTTGGCACAAAGACTTAATAGTTTAAAAAGAGTTGCATTGTCTTATGACGCCTGTTTTGAAGCAATAAAAGATTATAGTGAAGATGATTTTATCATGCTTAGTGACAATGATGAAATTCCCAATTTAAACTCTGAACAGTTTAAAAAAAGTAAAAATAAAATAATATTATTTAAGCAATTATTCTTTTATTATAAGTTTAACCTCCTTTACGATCAGATGTCGTGGATTGGAACAAAAGGATGTAAAAAAAAGGATTTATTGTCTATATCTTGGTTAAGAGAAATAAAATGGAAGAAATATCCATTCTGGAGATTAGATACGTATTTTTCCAAAACTAAACATATTAATTTAGATATTATAGATGATGGTGGTTGGCATTTTACAAATTTAAAAACACCTGAGGATATGTATGATAAATTTATGAATTTTGGGCATCATAATGAGTTCAGAATGAGTGGTTTAACAATTAACGATATTAGAAATAAAATAAAAAATAGAGAGCTATTTTATAATCATTTTAAAGATACTACCTCAAAAAATAAATGGGAAAGTAGTCATAAACTTAAAAAAACTGATTTGAGTTTATTGCCTAAATTTTTAAGAGAAAACTCGAATAGATATAAAGAGTGGTTTGACGCTTAAGGTATAAGTATTATCTTTGGTGCGATACAAGTTCCATTATGTATTTCTCTAAAAGCCTCTGACCCTTTTTTTAGATCTCTATACTCAATCCAACCAAGATTGCCTAACTTTTTTTCTTTTAAAATTTCTAGGCTGTTGTTAAAGTCTTCATTTGTATAGCAATAAGTTCCAACTAAAGTCACTTCTTGAATTGTAAGTTTTTTAAAGTTAAACGTTCCCGAGGGATGAGTTAAGCCTATATGCACTATAGTGCCTCCTGGTGCTACTGAATTAATCGCCTGATGGCGAGTGATTTCCAATCCCACAGATTCTAATACTAAATCAAAATGATTTTCTTTAATAGATTTATCATCTGGTGCAACAAAACTTGCTTTAAGATATTTTCCACACTCATCTAATCTTTTTTTATTAGGATCGGACATGATGATATTGGTAGATTTTTTTTCTTTATTTAATACCAAACCACAAAGTAAACCTATTGCCCCTGCACCTTGAATTAAAATCTTACACTCTGATAAAGGTTTTTTTAAATTTGTTTCAGCTAATAAAACTGCATGTAAAGCAACAGCAGTAGGTTCGGCCAATGCTGCTTCTTTCATATTTAAACCCTTTGGTACCTCAAAAATATTTTGTTCAGGAACAGAAACTAATTCTGCTAAACCTCCATCTCTTTTTGTCGGAGTACTCATCCCAATCATTGTTCTTTGCGGGCACAGATGTTCTCTTTGGTTTTTGCAATAATCACAATTCTCACAACTAATAAGTGGATTGATTACGACTTCTTTATTTTTGAATTTACCATCTAAACTTGTTCCGCTGAATTCGTGACCTAATATCAAAGGAGGTACTCTGCGTTCATCTTTTCCGTGATATGCATGCATATCTGAACCACAAATACCTGATGCATGAACTTTTACTAATGCCTCGCCAGGTTTTTTGGTAGGATCTTTTTCTTCTCTGTAAACTATTTTTTCTGTACCAGTATAAACTAAAGCATGCATTAATTAGAAAAACCGTATTTTCTTAATCTCACATCTCCCGTTCTAGCGTGAGCTTCCATTCCTTCGTATCTTGAAAGTCTAGCAGCAGCTGCTCCTACTTCCTTCGTCGACTCTTTGGTCATTCTTTGAAAGCTTAATGTTTTTATAAATTTTCCAACAAATAAGCCACCTGTATATTTTCCAGCACCTTTTGTTGGTAATATATGATTTGTACCTGAACATTTATCACCATAAGCAACAGTAGTTTCTTCTCCAATAAATAAGGATCCATAATTTTTAAGTCTTTTATGAAACCAATCTAAGTTTTTCGTTTGAACTTCTAAGTGCTCTGGAGCGTATTCATCACTTATCTGAACCATCTCTTCATCAGTGTCACACAAGATAACTTCTCCGTAATCTTTCCATGCAGCTTCTGCACTTTTTCTTGGTAGTTCAGGAAGTTCTTTTATTAATTCTGGAACTCTTTTTAAAACTTTGTCTGCTAAATCTTTGCTTGTTGTGTAAAGCCAAGCTGG
>CACOEA010000002.1 GCA_902626185.1 uncultured Pelagibacteraceae bacterium | reverse complement strand
GACCCAAAATTAAAATTTTGCTTAAATCTAAAAGAAGATTTTTCAAAGAAATTTATTTCGGAAGTTTCTTCGTTTATTTTTATTTGAAAAAATGTTTCCGTATTACTATTCTGCTTTATTAATTGAGTACCTTCTATAAATTTCTTAATTAATATTTTTTTTACGTTTAAATTATTCTTATTAAATAAGCTTTTAATATTTTTTAAATCATTTTTTTGCATTAAAAAGAATGTAAGTTCGTGATTATAAAAGTTTCCAAAAAGTCCTATTGGTAAATTTTCAGTTTCTTGTCCATCAAGAACACTTTTTGAATTAAAAATATGTAAAATTGTTTTATCCTTCTCGTGTTCTATAACACTAAATTTTAAAGAATTTATTATGTAGGTGATGTTTTCCTTTATTAATTGAGAACCATTAAGTTTTTTAAATCCAGATAAATTTAAACAAGTGTAATCAAAATTATCAATTAAGATTATCGTATCTTTAAAAACATGACCTAATTTATCTTCGAGTATTAATATATTTTTTTTCATACATTCTTGTGCCTTTTTAATATCAATAAATTTATTATTACTTATACCTTCATTAGGTGTAATTATTTTTTCGACAATTTTTAGTTTTTGATTTTCACTATATTTAGCTACTACAAATATATAATTAAAATAGTTTATCTCTACTATGAGAATTGGAGAATCAAACCGCATGTATTAGTTTAAAATAAGTTGTTCCTTAATTCTATAGTCAAATATTTTATACTTATCAAAGGTAGTGTTTCTTTGGGATAATAAAAAGTTTTTAAGACTTGGTAAGTAATTATCTATCGGTAGTTTAACTACTTTTTTATTTCGCAATATAATATCCCATCTACCTGACTCAAAAAAATAAAATTTTTCAACATTATCTACCGGGAAATTAATACTTAAAATATCTTTATAAAAAGAATAAAACTTATTCTCTCCTCCAAAAACAGTTGGCAAACTTTTAAATAATTTTATTTTTTTAAAATTGATTGTGTCTCCTTTGTCGGATATATAATATTTTTCTTTTTTGTTTTGCAAAACTGCTATAGGTTTTTTTTCGATTATGATAATTTTAATTTTATTAGGGTAAATTTTTTTAACGCTAAAGCTTTCTATGAAATCTAACTCTTCCAAAGATTTTTGAATTTCATTAACATTAAGTAAAAAAAGATTTTCATTTAGCAAAAAATTTAGTTTTTTTTTAATTTCATCAGATGAAAGAATAGAATTATTTTCTATTTTTATTTTTTTTATATTAAGATCTGTGTCTGTTCTCAAATTAAAGTTTGGAGTATATGTTGTGAAAAGTATTAATAAAAGAATTAGACCTAAAAGTTGTTTTTTCATCTGTTCGTACTAGCATTTAGCAAAATCTTTTCTATCAAATTCTCAAATGATATTCCCTTATAACTAGCTATTTCTGGTACTAACGATAAACTTGTCATACCAGGCTGGGTATTTATTTCTAAAAGATAAAATGTATTTTTATAGAACTTAAAATCTGATCTTGTTACACCTTTGCATTCAAGTGCATAATGAGCTTTTTTTGCAATTCTCATCACTTCATTGTATTTTGATCTGTTTAGGTTTGCAGGCATAATATGTTTTGTGTTAGCAGATTTGGAATACTTAGCTTTATAATCATAAAATTTTCTTTTAGGTTTAAGTTCAATTGCACCTAAAGGAGTGCCATTTAGCACCGCAACTTGAATTTCTTGGCCTCCTATATAAGGCTCCAAAATTAATTTTTCATGTAACCTAAAAAGTAATTTTATTGATAAAATTAAAATTTTTATATTATTACAAATTTTGACACCAATACTCGAACCTTCGTTAGTAGGTTTAACGACTAAAGGAAATAATAAGCTTTTTTTTTTTATTAAAGACTTAAGTTTTGACGCATTAAAATCTTTTTTTTCAAGTACAAAATATTTTGGAGATTTTATTTTATTTATCTTAAATATTTGCTTCGAAATAACTTTGTCCATTGCATTATAAGAACTAATAACACCTGAGTGAGTGTAAGGTATTTTTAAGTACTCAAAATAACTTTGAGCTACTCCATCCTCGCCTTCTTTACCATGTAAAGCGTTAAAAATTACATCTACTTTAGTTTTATCAATTAAATTTAAAGGTTTTTTTTTAGGATCAAATGTTGAAACTTTATATCCTTTTTTTTTAAGAGCTTTCACGCAAGCTCTTCCGCTATCAAGACTCACCTCTCTTTCACCTGACAAGCCTCCAAGAACAACCAAAACTTTTTTATATTTCATCACCGATTATCTTAATTTCGAGTTCAAGAGCTACACCTGTTTTAGAATGCACCTGCTCTTTAACTTTATTTATAAGCTCTTCAATATCTGCGGTTTTCGCATTTCCATTATTTATGAAAAAATTACAATGTTTTTCGGAAATTTTCGCGTCACCTATATTTAGTTTATCACAACCTGATTCCTTGATTAATTCCCATGCTTTTTTATTAATACTATTTTTAAATGTACTTCCTCCAGTTTTAATTCTTCTTGGTTGAGTTTCTTCCTTTGTTTTAATTAACTTTTCTTGTTTTTTTCTTACTTCTTCTTTAATGGAGATTTTGCCTTTTAAAACCGCTGATAGAATAATATAATTTTCAGGTATGCTAGTGCCTCTATAAAAAAATTTAATTTCATTTTTTTTTATTTCTTTTTCTCTTCCCATGTCGTCAAGCACTTTAATAGAAATAAGAATTTCAGAAATATCTGTTCCATAACACCCGCTATTCATCATTATTGAACCGCCAATAGACCCTGGAATACAAGATAAAAATTCAAGGTTTCCAATACTATTTTCTAAGGCAAAATCTGAAATTTTTTTATCTAATGTTGCAGCTCCAACTTCCAGGGTGTCATTAGTTAACAATTTTATAAAAGAGAATTTCGAACTCAATTTTATAATTGTGCCTTTAACCCCCTGGTCTCTAATCAAAGTATTAGATCCAGCTCCAATTATTTTCTTACTTAAATTACGTTTTTTAACTTCAATCAAAAAATTAATTAATTGTTCTTTATTGTCTGGTCTAAAAAAAATTTCTGCTGGTCCACCCAAATTAAACCAACTGTATTTAGATAAATTTTCATTTAAAATTAGGTTTTTTCCAAATTGCTTTTGTAAAGACTGAATATCTTGACTCATAAAGTAAATTCTAGCTCTCTCATCCATTGAGAAATAGAGCCAGCTCCCATTCCAATTACTATTTCGTCACTAATAAGATTTTTTTTGACAAAATTTGACAACTCTTTTTGATTTTTTACAAGTACAACTTGTGTTTTTGAATTTTTTGATATCAATTTTGCAAAATTAAGCATATTAAAATTTAAATTTTTCTTTTCACCTGCAGCATATATAGGAATTATTAAAACAATATCTGACTCTTTAAAAGACTTTGAAAATGATTTTTTCAAAGATATCACTCTAGAATATCTATGAGGTTCAAAAACTGTAATGATCTTTCTTTCTTTATAAATATTTTTTAGTCCTTCTAAAATCGAGGTTATTTCAGTGGGATGATGAGCATAATCATCAAAAAATTCATTTTTATTTTTTGCAAATATTTTGGTCATCCTTCTTTGAACTCCAGAGAAGTTTTTTAATGCTCTTTTGATAATATCTGTTTTTACACCCAGATTTAAACAGACTGCCACTGAGGCTGCAGCGTTTAATATATTGTGCTTACCGATTAATTTTAAATTAATATTCTTAATTTTTACTATTTCGCCATTTGTTTTTTTATAATCTAAATCAAATAGTGAATACCCTATATTATAACGTGCATTACTAATTCTATAATTTGATTTATGATCAAAGCCATATGTTAATATATTTTTATTTTTAATTTTAGGTAATATTTTTTTTATATTCTTATTATCAATGCAAATTAATGATTTTCCTATAGGAGGCGTCTTATTTAAAAATTGAATAAAAGCATTTTCTAAATTTCTGTAGTTTTTATAAAAATCTAGATGTTCATAGTCTAAATTGGTAACAATCGAGTAATTAATTGGAAGTTTCAAGAAACTTCCATCAGACTCGTCTGCTTCTAAGATTGCCCAGTCACCTTTTCCTAACTTAGCATTACTGTTAAAAGAGTTTATAACTCCACCATTAATGATAGTAGGGTCTAATTTCTGGTCAGATAAAATTTTAGCTACTAAAGAAGTAGTTGTTGTTTTTCCATGCGAACCCGTAATAATTATGTTCTTTTTTAAAGAAACTACATTAGCTAGCACTTCAGCTCTCGAATAAATTGGAATTTTCTTTTTTTTTGCAAATTTTACCTCAACATTAGTCTTTTTTATAGCAGACGATTTAACAACTATTGTTGCATTTTTTATGTTTTTTTTGGAATGACCTATAAATACTTTTATTCCTACTTTTGAACAGTTGGTAGTGTTTTTGTTTTTGTTTTGATCACTCCCTTGAATCTTAAAACCCATTGTTCTCATGACTTGAGCCAAACCACTCATTCCAATTCCACCGATGCCTATAAAGTGAATAATTTCTTTTTGTCCTATTCTAATGTTTTTCATTTGTTATTTCATTTATTATATTATTAACATTTTTATAAACAGATTTATCAGAATATTGTGCTTGAGTTTTTATAATTTGATCCAGTAAATTTTCATCATTAATTTTTTTAATTAACTGAAATAGCTTTGTATCCAAGTACTTTTCTTCAATTAAGTAGCTATATCCTTTTTTTTCATAATAAATAGCATTTTTTAACTGATGATTATCAGCTGAGGATGGTAAAGGAACCGAAATAAAAGGAATTCTGGCATTAAGAAGTTCCGCTAACATTGAAGATCCCGATCGAGTGATTGCTAAATCTGTTATGGAAAAATATTTAATAATGTTTTTACTATAATTAAATATTTCATAATCAATATTCAATTTTTTGTACAAATTTTCTAAGTCGTTATTTTGAGTAGGCAGACACTGTTGAAAAATTTTCAAATTTATATTTGAGTTTACACATTTTTTGAATATATCTGGAAGTTTTTCAGCAAAAATTTTAGCTGCTTGGCTACCTCCTAAAACTAATATTGCTAGCTTTTCTTTATTTGTTTTATTACTTGACTGAAAAGGAAATTTAATTATCTCTTCACGAATAATGTTCCCTACTTCACATACTTTATTTCGGTATTTAAATGGAATTCCATCCAAGTCAGCATATGAAACAATAATTTTTTTTGCGAAAGGTAATAAAAATTTATTAGCTTTACCAATATGTAAGTTATTTTCATAAATTACAAACGGTATACCTATGAACTTTGATGCTAAACAAACAGGAAATGATGAGTATCCACCCATACCAAAAATTAAATTTGGTTTTTTTTTAAATAATAAAAATAACGATTTACAAAATGAGGAAAAAATTAGAAACATTGAACGAATTAATCTAAGTAAATTTTTACCGTTAATTGTTGATGAATTAATCTTAATAACTTTTAATTGAGGAAAGTCTTTTAGATATTTTATGCCCCTTGCGTCTGAGGTGACTATTACATCTATGTCTTTATCTAAAAAATTTTTTGCTAGACAGTAAGCAGGAAAAATGTGACCTCCTGTTCCACCAGTTGCTATTAATATTTTTTCAATTGTAGCCATCTAAATCCATTTTTATCTTTGTATAATTTAAAACTAAGCCTGCTAAAATAGCGCTTCCAATTAAAGATGAGCCCCCATAACTTAAGAATGGAAGTGTCATTCCTGTTGTTGGAAGTAAACTTGTATTCACACCTATATGAATAAATGTTTGAAAAATTAGAAGTGAAGCTAAACCACATAAAGATAATTTTAAAAATTCTTCTTTAATAGAAACACAATTCTTAATAATCCTAAAGGATATGTATAAAAAAATTGTAATTATTAAAATGGAGACAACTGACCCATACTCTTCAGAAATAATAGCAATAATATAATCAGTGTGTGCCTCTGGAACACTATCCTTTAGTATACCTTCACCCATTCCTTGTCCTTTAAGCCCGCCTTGTTTGATTGCGTCCAAGGCCTTAGTAGACTGAAAATTATCTCCTTTAGAAGGATCGAAAAAAGTAGTAAGTCGATTAATGATATATCCAAATTTTTCCGGCATTAAAAACAAAATTCCAGCAACAAAAGAGATAAATATAATTAGAAAGCTAAAAATATAGACAATGTTCACTCCTGATACAAAAACCATTGCAATCCAACTGCCAATTATTAAAATTGATTGTCCAAGATCTGGCTGATCAATTAAAAGTATAATTATCGATACTAATAATAAAAAGCTAAAAAAATATTTGATTTGAGAATGGTTTATATTTTTATAAGTTAAGATTTTAGCTGTAATCAAAACAAAGAAAGGTTTTAAAAGTTCAATAGGTTGTAATCTAAAAAATTTTAAATCTAACCATCTTTTTGCCCCTTTTACCTCGAGACCAATTATAGGCACTAATATCAGTAAGATAAATATCATTACAAAAGTTGGAATTATTAATTGCTTTAGTAAAGATGTTTGTATTGCAGAAATAAAAAACATTACCATAAGTGCCAATAAAGTAAAAATTAAATGTTTTGAAAAAAAAAAATAATAAGTTTTATTCAATCTTTCCCCTGCCAAAGAAGAAGTAGAAGATAATGAAAAAAAAAGCCCTAAAAAAAACAGTATTAAAAAACCTGTAAGAATGTTTTTGTCTAAATTTCTCCAAAAATCCTTAAATTCAAAATTAATTAATTTTTTTTGCATATTTTTTGCTCAACCTTTTAAATTCATCTCCTCTTTTCTCAAAATTTTTAAATTGATCAAATGATGCTGCGCCTGGACTAAAAAGAACTTTACAATTTTCTTTTTCGTTAGACTTTATATCATTGATAACTTTTAAGAGTGCATTTTCTAAATTTTTACAAATCTTAAAGTTGACTTGAGATTTAAGTTTTTTCTTAAAAAAATGAGCACTTTTTCCAATTATGTATGAACAAACTATATTTTTTTTTACTTTTCTTAAATTAATTGTATCATTATTTTTTGGAAGACCACCTAATATCCAGTAAATATTTTTGTCATTAGACAAAGCAAATTCTGAAGATTTCAGGCTAGTTGCTTTAGAGTCATTTATAAAAGTTATTTTTCTTTTTTTTAAGAAAATTTCGTATCTATGTGGTAATCCTTTAAAAGATGCCATAGACTTGACGAAGGCGGTATTGCTTATTTTTAAAATTTTTGACAAAGAGTAAACAAATTTCATATTATCCTCGTTAGCATTAGATTTTAAGTATTCGCTATTAATTCTTGATTTAAGCTTGTCGTATTGATTTGATTTTATACTTACTAATTTTGAGGAAAATTTTTGTTTTTTAAAAATATGTCTTAAGCTGTGATTTATAAAGGCAAAATTATCTCTTTCTTGAAGCTTAAAAATTTTCATCTTTGAAAAAATATAATTTTTCATTGATCCATGCCAATCAAGATGATCAACTGTCAAATTTAAAAGCATAGCAATATCTGGTTTAATAAACTTAGAATGGGAAAGTTGAAAAGAAGATGCTTCAATAACAAAATAAACCTTTTTTTTAGTTTGCAAATCTAAAATTGGTTTTCCAATGTTGCCACCTAATCTGACATTAAATTTATTTTTTTTTAATAAGTGAGATATGATTTTACAGGTTGTGGATTTTCCATTAGTACCTGTCACCATTATTGATTTAAAATTAGAATTAAATAAATATAATAAATCTATATCAGTTATAATTTTTTTTTCGAATTTTTTTAATAAACTTTTATATTTCGATTTAAATAAACTAACTCCTGGACTTAAAATTATGAAATCGACATTTATTAACGCCTTTTTAAGATTGAAATAATTGCTTATTTGATTATTCTTTTTTAATCTGACGCTATCGTCCCAAATTACAAAGTTTTTTATTTTTTTTTTTTTAAAATATCTAATTACTGATTGGCCGGTAGCTCCTAAGCCATAAATTAAAAATGATAACTTTTTTAAATTTAAATTTTTGGACATTCACTAACGTAATTTCAATGTCGCTAATCCAATAAGAGCTAGAATAATTGCAATTATCCAAAATCTAATAACAATAGTGGACTCTGCCCATCCTTTTTGCTCAAAGTGATGATGAATTGGCGCCATCTTAAAAATTCTTTTACCTGTAAGCTTAAATGAAATGACTTGAATTATTACCGAAACGGTTTCAAGGACAAATAGCCCACCAATAATAGCAAGCACAATTTCATGTTTAACAATTATCGCAACTGCAGCTAAAGATCCCCCTAATGATAGGGATCCGGTGTCTCCCATAAATATTTTAGCTGGTGGAGCGTTATACCATAAAAACCCTAAACATGACCCAACAATAGATCCGCAAAAAATTGAAAGCTCGCCTACATCGGGAATATATTGAAGCTGAAGATATTCTGAAAAAATTGTATTGCCAACTACATAAGATATTATTGTAAAAGAAAGTGCCACAAGCATTACCGGAACAGTGGCTAACCCATCAAGGCCATCAGTTAAATTTACAGCATTTGATGAACCAATTATAACAAATATGCCAAAAGGAATAAAGAATAGTCCCATTTGCCAAATTAAATTTTTAAAAAAAGGAAAGTAAAGATTATATAAATATTCATGATCAGAAAAGTTAATTAAAATAAATATGGTCAATGCACCAATAATCAGCTGACCAAGAAATTTTAATTTTCCGTTTAATCCTCTAGAATTTTTAAATTTTATTTTTAATAGATCATCCGTAAATCCTAAAACACTTAAACTAAGAGACACAAAGATTAATGTCCAAATATATATATTGTTTAAATCAGCCCATAATAAAGTGCTGCTTAACATACCAATTATAATTATTACTCCACCCATTGTAGGGGTGCCTGATTTCTTGATAATATGGTCAATCGGACCGTCCTGTCTTATCGGACCTGAAATCATATTTTCTGAAAATATTTTTATAAGTGGGCCTCCAATTATAAACACAACTATTAATGATGTAACTACTGAGAGCCCAGTTCTAAAAGTTAAATACTTAAAAACATTTAAGAATGTGTATTGATCGATAAAAGATGTAAGTAAATTAAATAACATTTATATACCTTTAATTATTGATCTCGTAATAGCATTTAATCCCGTTGCGTTAGATCCTTTTATCATTAAATAATCATTATTTGCGATTATATTTTTTAAAATAAGGTCAATATCTTGATCTGATTGAAATATATTTCCTCTCTTCTCTTTTTTTAAATACTTATATGTGTAAAGGCTTTTTTCCCCTTTAATAAAAACTTTATCTATATCTGAACTGTTAATAAGTTTTGATAATTCTTTATGATAAAATTCTGACCTAGATCCAAGCTCGAGCATATCGCCTAAAAGCAGATATTTCTTAAATTTATTTTTTTTAATAGCAGATAAATTTATTATAGCATTTTTCACAGAAAGAGGATTGGCGTTGTAACTTTCATCTATCAAATTAAACTTTTTATTATATCTATTGGTTTCATAAATTTTCCCTCTTCCTTCGGATGGTTGAAAGTTTTTAAATAAGTGAATTATTTTGTTAATATCCAATTTAAGCTCATAAATAATAGCTAGAGATGCAAGAACATTGTAGATATTGATATTTTTTATTTCAAACTCAAATATTAGATCGTAAACTTTAACATTAATTATTTTAATGTTTTTTCGAGTTTTAATCTTAATTAATTGAACATCTGAATTTCTTGATTTACCAAACGAGATCACTTTTATTTTTTTTAATTTTGCTTTTTTATTTAAATAATTGAAAAATTTATCATCACGATTTAAAATAATTGATCCATTATTTTTAATATTTTTTATAATTTCACTTTTAGCATTTGCAATACCTTTTATGTTGCTGAAATTTTCAATATGTGCTTCGGCAATATTTGTTATCACTGCTAAATCTGGTTTTACTAGTTTGGACAATTTATCAATCTCTCCAGATTTACTCATGCCTATTTCAAAAACTCCAAATTTATGACCGAAATTCAAATTTGATAAACTTAAAGGTACACCAAAATGATTATTAAAAGATTTTGGTGATAAGTAAGTTTTATGATATTTGCAAAGTATAGTGCCTAATAAATTTTTTAATGAAGTTTTTCCTGCACTTCCGGTTATTCCTAATATTTTGGCATTACAACTTTTTCTTTTAAGGTCAGCAAATTTACTTAAAAATTTTAATGGATTGTTAAATCTTATGGTCCTTTTTTTATATTTCTTATTAATAACTCTAGAAACGACATAACTTGCACCCTTTTTAAGTGCTTTTGAAATAAAATTTATACCGTCGTTTTTTTTTCCTTTAATTGCTAAAAATATATTGTCCTTAACTACATCTCGAGAGTCTATCGCTACTCCATTAACTCTGTAAAATCTTTTATTATTTAAAATTTTATTTAATATTTTGGAATTATAATAATAATTTTGATGTTTTTGATTTATTTTTTTTCTCTTAATTTTAATGCTCTTGATAATCTTTTTATCTGAGATATTAAAAATTTTATTTCCATAATTTTGTACTGTTTCATGACCTTTACCAGTAACAATTACAGACTCGTCAGGTTCTGCATTTAAGATAGCACTTTTAATTGCTTTAAATCTGTTTCCGTTTTCGTAATACTTGCTTCCTTTTAAATGATGAATAATTTCTTTTCTAATTTTTGCTGGATTTTCATTTCTTGGGTTATCATCAGTAACATATATTTTTTTACATAAAGATTTTGCAATTTTAGCCATCAATGGTCTCTTTTTAAAATCTCTTTCCCCACCACACCCAAAAACTAACGAAATATTATTATTAAAACTTTCTTTTACTGATGTAATTACTTCGCGTAAAGCTTCTGGGGTGTGTGCATAATCAATAAACACCCTTACATTATTAGGATATTTTTTCACTAATTCTAATCTTCCGTTCACATTTTTGATAAATTTTATTGCTTTATTAATCTTAAATTTTTTAAGACCAAGTTCTTCTGCAGCTAAAGCGGCCATTGATAAGTTTTTTAATTGAAACTGTCCTACTAGTGGAAAATTAATGTTTTTAATTTCATCTTTTTTTTTAGTGATTTCTAAAAATCTTAATCCTTTTCTTTTTGAAATCTTTTTTAAAGTTGAATATTGGTCTATTGATTTATCACTAATAATATAACTTTTTCGCTTAAGTAATTTAGAAAATAAAATTAATTTTGAAGCAAGATATGCTTTCATTGTTTTATGATAATCCAAGTGATCTTGGCTAAAATTTGTGAAAATACCTCCTCTAAATTTTAATCCATCTAATCTTTTTTGAGCTAAACCATGGCTTGATGCCTCTATTATTACATTGTCAATTTTTTTTCTTTTTAATAAAGCAAGATTTTTGTGAATTGTAATTATATCTGGTGAAGTAAGGTCAGTCTTAACAATTTTCTTTTTATACTTTATGCCTAATGTTCCTATTGAAGCTACCGGTACACCATTATATTCGAGTATTTGACAAAAAAATTCAGCAACTGAAGTTTTACCGTTTGTTCCAGTTACTGCAATAATATTTTTTGGTTTAACTTTATAAAAATTAGAAGTTGCTTCTCTGAGGTAATCTTTTAAATCATTTATCTTAATAATATTAATTTTTTTATTCTTAAAATTACAATTTCTAGAACAAAGAATTAGGCTAGCTCCTCTTTTAATGGCTTGATTTATATATTTCTCTCCATTTGATTTACTCCCCTTAATAGCAAAAAAAATATAGCCTCGTTTCACGTCTTTGCTATTAAGTGCTAAACCCCTAATCTTTAAATTTTTTAGGTTTTTAGGACATCGCTTAATTAAGTTTTTCAGCAACATGGTCGTTGTAAAACTCGTCATTATTTATGGCTAAAATAGGTCCAATTTTTTTTATAATTTTGCCAGCTGTATAAACTGAATTCCATCCCGCCTCATTTCTTGTCCCTTTTATTTTGATCCCTCTATAATCATAAATTAAATCATGAGCAATTTGAGGATTTTCTAACATTACTAACAAAACATATTTTGGACTTTTAGAGGGAAAAATAGAAATAAAGGTGTTCAAATTTTTATTTTCATTACTATATTTTTGTGAAGTTCCAGTTTTACCGCCTACATCGAAGCCATATACATCAGCCAAACTAGCTGTTCCTTCTTCGTGGGTAACGACTTTTCTTAATATATTATTTACTTTTTTACTAGTTTGTTCTGAAATTATTTTTTTCTTTTTTACAAAATTTTCTTTTTTTATAATGGTGGGTTTTATAAGATAGCCTCCATTAGTTAATGCTGCATAAGTTGCAGTAGCCTGTAAAGGTGTGATCGCAATACCGTGGCCATAAGAAATAGTTTCTAATTTACACTTATTCCATTTAAATTTTAGAGGAGTTCCTAACTCTTCTAGTTCCAATTCTGGTTTGCTTAAAAGGCTTGTATTTCTAATAAAATTCTTAAATTCTTGTTGACCAACTTTTTTAGCTAAAATTAAAGTACCAATATTTGATGAGCGAATTAGTATTTCTTCAACTGATAAATCCTTAGGAAATTGTTTTAAATCAGAAATATTGTGTATAGAGCATTTTATCTTTCTAGGTATATCTTTTATTAGTGTTTCAGGTGTAACTAAATTTTTTTCAAGAGCCAATGCAACGGTGAAAGTCTTAAAAATTGAGCCTAATTCATAAACACCTTTTGTAATTTTATTAATGTAATTTTTATCAATAATTTGACTTCTTTTATTTATATCAAAATTAGGAAGAGAGACTAATGACAAAATCTCACCATTGTTCACGTTCATTAGCAAAGCTCCTCCCCCAGTGGCCTTGAACGTGGTTACAGCATTTTCAAGTTCATCATTAATTATGTATTGAATGTTGGTGTCTAAAGATAATTGTAACGGTTCATCTATTAGACTTTTATCTTTTAGCACTTTGTCAAAGTATTTTTCTACCCCAGAAACACCATAATTATCATAATCAACTTGTCCAAGTATATGACTGAATAAGTTTGAATGAGTGTATATTCTTGACTGAAATGGTTCAAAAATTATACCCTTTTGACCGAGAGACCATAATTTTTCTTTTTCCTGTTGATCAAGTCTTTTTTTTAAATAAAAATATTTTCCTCTTTTCAATTTTTGTTCTATATTTTCAATTTTTAAATCTGGAAAATTAAGTCTTATATTTAATAAAAAATTTTCTTTATTTTTTATCATTCTTGGATTTATGGCTGCATGAAAAGAATTAATATTTCTAGAAACAACAACTCCATTTCTATCAATTATATCTCTTCGTAATGTTTTTTGATAAATTGTGTTATTTTTTTGAAAATAACTTTCTACACTCTTTAAAGAGACTAAAATAATCTTAATTGAAAATATTGTTACTAATGAAAAAAACAAAAAAAATAAAAGATATACCCTATCTTGTGAAATAGTTGAGTTTTTTACTTTTTTATTTCTGAGATTTGTTTCAAAATAATCTTCAAAATAGAAACTTTTTTGATTTTCGTTATATACTTTTTTATTTCGTTTGTTTTTTTTTCTCATCACTTTTATTTAATATAGAAATCTTTTTATGTGTTTTTAAAAATTCGTTATAAGATAAATATATTTTAGAAAAATCCATAGGTTGGTATTCGGTTAAATCTAATTGCTCAATTCTTTTTGATAAATTCGATGGTGAAGAAAGGTAGAAATAATCTAATTCTGATTCATGTGAGTCACGTTCAATAACTGAAATTTTTTTTTCAATTTTTAAAATATTTTTTTCAATAATTCTAGTTTGAGTTTTTATAATTGATGTAAACCCAAGTAAAATAGAAAAAATCATCATAGATAGTATTATTTTTGTGTTAGGCATGAGATCTCTCTAAATCTAAATATCTTTTAAATTTAATTTTCATTTTTTCAGGAAATATAAAACTATTTTTACTTCTTATAGCGTATCTAAGCTTTGCTGATCTTGAAGGAGGATTTTTTATTATTTCAATGTTTGAAGGTTTAATGATTTGATTTTTATATCTTTCAAATAAATTAATATTATTTTTTTTATTTTCAGGAAAATATCTAGATGGATTTGATCTATTTAAAGAAAAATTATTAAAAAAGTACTTTACAATTTTATCCTCTATTGAATGAAAACTTATTACTAAAATCTTTCCTCCAGGTCTTAAAATTTTTGTTGCATTAGCTATACCCATAACAAGCTCTGTTATTTCTTTATTTACAAATATTCTCAAGGCTTGAAATGTTTTTGTGCTAGGATTTATCTTTTGTGAATAATTTCTTTTTTTACTTTTATTTATTATCTCTGCTAATTGATTTGCTCTTGTAATTTTTTTTGTTGCTCTAGATTTTATTATATTCTTTGCAATTTTAGATGCATCTTTTTCCTCTCCAAGTATTTTAATTATTAATTTGAGTTTTTTTTCACTATAATTGTTTACAACATCTTCAGCAGATAAATTTGTTAGTCCCATTGACATATCCAAAGCTTGTTCTGATTTAAATGAAAAACCTCTTTTAAGATCGTTCAATTGAATAGATGATAAGCCAAGGTCAAATATAATTACATCCGCAAGTTGATCATTAACTATATTGTGTATTTGGCTGAACTTATTTTGGAAGAAAGAAAATCTTGTCGGGTATTTTTTTTTTAGATCTTTAGCAAAATTGAGAATAATTTTATCTCTGTCAAAAGCAATTACCTTAGTATTTGAAAATTGAAGAATTTTTTTTGAAAGACCGCCTCCTCCAAAAGTGCAGTCTACAAATATTCCTCCTTTTTCAGGATTACTTAAATTAATTATCTCATCCAACATCACCGAAACATGAGGGGATTTCGGTGAATATGTTGGATTGACCATAATATTTTAAGGTTGTCATTAAAATTTTTGTTTTCTTAAAAATGCAGGTATCTCAAAATCTTCTTCATCATTTACTTCAGGCTCAAAAAGTTTATCAGATTGTGTTTCGCTTTCCTCGCCAAAATTGTTTTCATCTCTAGATTGTTCGTCTTCTGAAAAAAGTTTTGGTGTGTGTTCTTCTTCAGAGATGTTAAAATTATCTGCAGTATTATCTGTTAAATTTTCATTTAAAGAATCATGTTCATTGCTTTCCAAATATGATGTACTTTCAATGGAAATTCCATTTGGCAAATTATCCTCTTCTAAATTAGTTGTTTTTTCAATCATTGGCTCAGTTAAATTAGCATCAATTTTATTAATTGAAGAATTATATTCTTGTTCATTAATTTCATATTTCTCATCTAATTTTAAAGCTGTAGCTCCATCGATTGAAGTTATATTGTTGGTATCTAAATTATTTGTTTGTGAAAATAATCCGTCTGAATAACCTGGATTCCTATTATGAATTCGAGACACCATATTCAAAACAGTTCTATTTTCGGTTTTGTGTCCATCTAATGCGGTTGCTACGATAGAAACTCTCATTTTGCCTTCCATAGATTCATCTTGAATTGCGCCAGAAATTACTTCGGCTTCAGGGTCAACTTCAGCTCTAATCTTTTGGACTGTTTGATCTACTTCAAATAACTTTAAATCTTTACCACCGGTAATATTAATCAGCAATCCTTTTGCGCCCTTTAATGAATATTCGTCAATTAATGGATTGTTTAAAGCCATCTCGGTTGCAGCCATCGCTCTATTTTCTCCTTCGGCTTCCCCTGTTCCCATCATTGCTTTTCCCATTGAACTCATTACTGTTTCTACATCTGCAAAGTCTAAATTAATCATACCTGGCCTTACCATAAGATCGGTTACACTCTGTACTCCGTGCTTAAGAACATCATTGGATAAATTAAAAGACTCTTCAAACGTAGTTGTCTCGCTAGCTATCTTAAAAAGATTTTGGTTCGGAACAACAATTACGGTGTCTAAATGTTTTTTCAATGCTTCCAGGCCTCCCAAAGCTGTCCTCATTCTTTTTGGACCTTCATATGAAAATGGTAAAGTTGTAACACCCACTGTCAAAATATTTAATTCTTTTGCAGCTTTTGCAATAACATGCGAAGCTCCTGTTCCAGTTCCTCCACCCATGCCTGCCGTTATAAAAACCATGTTGCTTCCTTGAATATAATTCACTATCTCGCTCAAAGACTCATCTGCTGCTGCTTGCCCTATATTATGTTTCGCACCTGCACCTAGGCCTTTTGTTAAATTCATGCCGATTTGAATTTTAGCGTGAGCTTTGCTCATTTTAAGATCTTGGGCATCAGTGTTAACTGCAACGAACTCTACCCCTTCCATGCCTGCTTCAATCATCGCATTAATCGCATTACCGCCTGCTCCACCAATACCTAAAACTAAAATCCTAGGTTTCAACTCTTTAATTTCTCCTCCTCCAACATTTATGCTCATACTTCCTCCTTATTTTTTTTGTTTTCCCATTTAAGATTAGATCTATTTTGATAAGCTTTTTTTCTTGCAGTCATTTTAAATTTTTCGAAAAGTTTAGGCTCCCATATTTGAAAAGTTTTCCCCAATCCAACAAATAATAAGTTGTTTTTTATCTTAGCGTGATCAAGTAATTTATCAGTGAAAGAAACTCTGCCTTCAGTATCAAATTGTAAACTGACACTCTCTGATAATACTGAAGTAGCAAAATAATCTCTTTTTTCTTCAAATGGATTTAGTGAGTCTATTGTGTTAGATAATTTTTCAATTCTATCCTGAGAACAAGCCTCTAAAGCGGTATGGTTGAAAGATGGATAACTTATGAAACCATTGTAGCCTATTGATGTTAGATAAGATCTAAAAGTTGCTGGCACGGATACTCTTCCTTTTTTGTCTAATTTGTTTTCGTAACTTGATAAAAACATTATTTTTGTTAGCCCTAGTGTTTTTTATAATTTTCAAATCACCCTCCATTATGGGATTATTTGGGATAGTATGGGTTTATAAGAAATAGTCAATATAATTTTGATTGCTGTTTAAAGCACAAAAAGAGAACATTTTATGATTATTTGCCAGATAGTCTATAAGCCGGGTTCTGTCATTTAAGAGGTCATTTCTCTAGGCTTAAATTCGCACTTAAGCTCAAGCAGCTAACCCAGGAAACTAACTAAAGACTGTTTTTTGCAATATTGCCTTGTTTCCTCTATTTAGCCTTGCTCCCAGTGGGGTTTGCCGTGCGTTTTTTGTTACCAAAAAACCGGTGAGCTCTTACCTCACCGTTTCACCCTTGCCTTGATAAGGCGGTTTATTTTCTGTGGCACTATCCCTGAAGTCACCTTCGCCAGCCATTAACTGGCACTGTGTCTTTACGGAGCCCGGACTTTCCTCCATTAAAAATGGCGACCGTCCAACTATCTGGCATTGGTTATGTATAAATTTAAAGTAGTAAAATCAAGTATTTTTTAAATATTTTTACTCAAATAATCGCTTATTTTAAGGGTTTCTAGGTCGATAAGGCCGTTTACTTTATTTTGCCTAAACCTTCTTTGAAACGCTGTAATTATTTTTCTGTCTAACTTAGAAGTTTTTTTTAAGCTAAAGTATCTATAACCAATCTTATATAAATTTTCGAAAAAGATCTTTCTTTTAATTTTTACATTTAATGATTTACGTGTTGTTTTAACCCTGCTTGAAGAGCACCAAATTCCTAGTCTTTTCCTTTTTAATTTAAACCAAGGAAATTTTTCACCAGGATCTAACTTTCTTAAAGGAGCAATGTCTGAGTGCCCTAGTATATTGCAATCTTTTATTCGGTATTTTTTTTTCAGCAATAAACAAAGATTAATCAAAACGTTTATTTGTTTAGAGGGAAATTTTTGATATCCAAATTTGTGACCTTTATTTTCTAGTTCTATCCCAATTGATGATTTGTTTAAGTTTTTAAATTGTTTCCACTTCGATTTACCAGCGTGCCAAGCAATTCTATTCTCATCGACCATCTTAAAAATTTTTCCTTTGCGATCAATTACGTAATGACAGCTTACTTGATGCCTTTTAGATAATAATCGAGATAAAGATGCACGTAGAGATTGCATTCCTGTGTAGTGAATAATCAAATACTTTATTATGTTGATTTTTCTAGCTTTTTTAGAGTAATTGTAAGATTTTAAAGAGGTTATTTTCATTTTTTAGCTAATTCAGCAACTAAATATAGACAAAAATACTCATAAAATCCTTAAAATAATCAATGAATTATGTGCAAAATCTTTTATATACATATATATAGCGAACATAAGAATGAAAAAGATAAAACTAATTACTTGCTCACTTATATTAGCATTATTTGTTAATGCTAATGCTGAATCTAATTCTGAAAAAGAATGTTTTGAAAATATTAGCAGGGGAATTTTTCAATTTAATCAGGGTTTTGATAAAGCAATAATGAAACCTGTTGCTAAAGCTTATAATAAACTACCCGAGCCAGTGAAAAAAGGTACGGGCAATTTCACATCTAATATTGCAACTTTGTTATCAATTCCTAATCATCTTTTACAAGGGGAATTGAGACTAGCTACTCACGCAACAGGAAGCTTTCTTATAAACTCAACTATTGGTGTTTTAGGTCTAGGAAATCCCGCTGCTTTAATGGGCCTTGAAAATCAAAAAGAAGACTTAGGTCAAACATTAGGATCTTACGGGGTAGGTGGAGGCTGCTATTTTGTTTTGCCTTTTTTAGGACCGACAACAGTTAGAGATTCTTTGGGTATGATTGTTGACAATAACTATCTTGATCCTTTTGCAAAAGTTACATGGCACGAAAAAGAAATTAAAAGTATCTCTGGTACAAAAATAGACTATGTGGGCGTAAAAGCTGCCGACGCCATAGATTTTAGAAGCGATAACATAACAAATTTCGATAATTTGGAGAAAAATTCAATTGATCTATATGCTGCAACGAAGAGTTTATATTTGCAAAATAGAAAAAACAAAATAAACAATTCCAGTGACAATGATGATGACTGGGGAAATTTAGATAACTGAGACTAAGATATAAATGAAAAAGTTAAGTCTCGTTTTAATTTCATTACTATTAATAACAAATATATCTTTTGCAACTAATTATAGTTCTGACCCAAAATTATTTGTATCCGAGCTGATAAATGATGCCATAAGCAAACTTTCTGATAAAAACTTGAATAAGGAAGAAAAGGCAAATTTCATTGAACAAATAGCGCTTGCAAATGTTGATATTAATGCTCTTGGTTTATATACACTTGGTGAAATTAGAAAGTCGGCTGATAAAAGCGCCATTGAAAAATACCAAAAAGTGTTTGAAAAATATTTCTTAAAAAGTTTAACTTCTAGACTGACTGATTATTCATCAAATAAATTTGAAGTTATAAATGCTGAGAAAAAAAGTTCTAATTATACCATAGTAAATTCAAGAATAGTTCAAAGCGATAACCAGCCAGAAATCAAAATTGATTGGAGAATTTATACAAAAAATGCTGACAAACCATTAATTAGAGATTTAATTGTTGAGGGGCTTAGTTTAGCTAGAACACAGAAAGAGGAATTCGCTTCGATCTTAAACTCAAATAACAACGATATTAATTTTTTAATAAGTAAATTAGAGGAATTTTTAATTAATTAATATCTTGGTGGGCCCGCCAGGACTCGAACCTGGGACCAATACATTATGAGTGTACTGCTCTAACCAACTGAGCTACAGGCCCTTAAGTAATAAATATTTATAGTGATTTTAGCTTATGATCAAGTTAAACTGTATTTTTTAATATAGAATTACTTGAATTAAAAAAAAATGTTTTAAAAATAAAGATTTTGTAATTTTATGGATGTCAATTTTGCTAATAGAGGGTTTACTAAGATAATTCCAATACAATTTGAAGATGAGTTAAAAAACTTACAGATAAAAATCTATGATCTCACAAAAAATCTTTTAGAAAATCATGACGAAAATCTGGATATACAAGATAAATTAAAACTTAAATTTAAACGTAAACCTTCAAATGATGACTGGTCCAGACTCATGGGTGAAATTAACAAGTCGAATGAGTTAAAAGAATTAATAAATTGTAAGCCAGTTGAGGATGCTTTTAAAATAATTTTTGATAACCCTAAACCTTTTGAAATTAGTACTTTTCGTGCACGATTTCCCGAACAAAAAAGAGTTTTATATAACTGGCATCAAGATGAAGGGACTTGGTACTTAAGTAAAAAAAAAGAACACCTAAATAAATTTCCAGCAACTTTGTGGCTATCTTTAAATGGAGCAAATAAAGATGAGTCTATACAACTAGTAAAGTATTCTCATAAAAAAAAATTATTAAATCATAATTTTGTCAGCGGGCAAGGTTTTTTTAATATAGATAAAAAAAATGAAATAGATGAAAATGATATTTTTACTGTTGAGACAAAAGCGTCTGAAGGTGTGCTATTTCATCCATTAACTATACACCGATCTGTACCAGCAACAAAAATAAATTTTAAACCAAGATATACAATAGATATTAGATATTACGATGAAAATTTTGAAAAAAAATTCAAAGTTGATTGGAAGTTTTCAGTAAAAAAAATATTAAAAAAAATATTTTAATGACTTTTAAAAATGAAAAAGTCTTAGAATTTTATGAGCAGCTTCCTTTTAATATTTATGGTGATCTAAAATCAGCTGAAGAACAAATTAAAAAGTTTGATCCAATAAAAATTTATCCTGAATTAGGAAAAATTTTTTCTGAATATGAAAAAATCAAAATAATAGACTTTGGTTGTGGTGGCGGTTGGCTTGTTAATTCAATCAGCTATCATCATGGTGACAAGGCTGAAGTTACCGGCGTTGATTTTAATCCAGTAGTCATCAAATATGCCAATGAATTAAAAGATAAGCTTAAACTAAATGCTAAATTTATTTCATCAGATCTTTTCACTTTTAAAAGTGAAATTAAATATGATCTCATAATTTCTCTGGGAGTGCTTCATCATACAAATAATTGTCACGAAGCAATTAAAAGTATTTGTAGAGAAGGTAAAAAAAACTCATTTATGTTTTTGGGCCTATATCACAAGTATGGTAGAAAACCATTCTTAGAATATTTTAAAGAGATGAATAACAAATCTGAGGGATATAAGTTTGAAAAGTATAAGAAATTACATAAAAACATTAAAGATGAAAAAAAACTTTATTCATGGTTTCGTGATCAAGTTTTGCATCCACATGAAACTCAACATACTTTCGAAGAAATTTCGCAAGTTTTAATTGAAGAAAAATATAACATTCAATCTTGTAGTCTTAACAAATTTAAAAAAATTGAAAATTTAGAGGAAATTTTTTTAAAAGAGAAAGAACAATATCAATACTCATTAAATAAAATAAAAAATTGTGAATATTTTCCCGGTTTTTTTATTACAATTGCAAAAAAGGAATAGTTTTATATAGTCATTATGTAATAAAAAAATGGAAGAAGAAAATAAAAATAAAAGTCTCATAGGTAGGATAATTGATTTTATTGCTAAGATTTTTTCAATTAAGCAGAAAAAAGAAAAGAAAAAAGAATCAAGGACTGAAGATATTTATCCGATGTGGTAAAAATTGATGATCCGAAAATATATTGATTTTTCAAAGAAACCTTTTTTTGCTTTTTTACAGGCATTAATATTTTTTTTTTTTATTCCTCTTTTTTCAACTTTTTTCGCAAATAGTATTTTTGAAAAAATAGTTTATTTTATTTTATCATTTCTTATTGCAATAATAATAGCTGAACTTTTATTTCTTTTTTTATATAGATTATTTACAGGAACAAATTACCAAATTATCGAAAGAGTAAATTTTGAGAAATTGATGAATGAGCCGCATCCATATTTACCTTTTATTTACAAAAAAAATTTTGTTGGTGGGAGAGCAGAGCAAACAAATTATCCCCTGCACCCTGAGTTAAAATCTTTACCACTAACAACAAATAATCTTGGCTACTTTAATGGTGAAGATGGTAGTAGAGATATTCTGATTCCAAAACCTAAAGACTTAATAAGAATTAATTGTTTAGGTGCTTCAACTACAGGCAACTATCTTCATTTTGAAAATAAAGTATATTCGTATCCATTGGAATTGGAAAAAATTTTACGTAAAAAAACAAGTAAAAAATTGGAAGTCAACAATTGTGCACAGGGTGGATATAACAGTGCTGACAGTTTGGTTCGATTTTTGTTAAAAGACATTGATACTAATCCTGATATTTTGATTATTTACCACGCTATAAACGATATTAGATCATATTTAACGCCTGGATTTACTTCAGATTATTCACATAGTAGAAAAAATTTAGGAGAAGTTTATTGGAAATTTTTTATAGGCTCAAAAATACCAAATTTACAAATTAGATTTATAAATTATTTAAAAAATAAATTTTTGTTCCCTTCTAGTGAGCAGTATTCACTGCTTGAAATTATTAGAAAAGGTCAGATTGACCCAAAGATGGATTATACGAACGGATTAAAAACATATAGAAGAAATATTCAACATATTATTGATATTTCTCTAAGAAAAAAAATTAAAGTAGTTCTTTGTACATTTTGTATGTATCTATACCCTAGAATTAAAGATGATCCTTTACAAAACTTATATAAAAAAATTGTTTCAGAGGAGAATGAAATTTTAAAAGAATTAGCATCTCAAAATGATTTAACTTTAATTGATACTGCATCTTTAATCGAAAAAAGTGATGAAAATTTTGTTGACGCAGTTCATTTTACTCCAAAAGGTATGCGGCTATTAGCACAACACATAGCAGACAAGATGGATATTTAAATTCAAATTTACTTTTCCAAGAAACTTTTTAATTGTTTTGAACGGCTTGGATGTTTAAGTTTTCTTAAAGCCTTAGCTTCTATTTGTCTTATTCTTTCTCTAGTCACAGAAAACTGAAGCCCAACTTCTTCTAATGTATGATCGGTATTCATTCCAATACCAAATCTCATTCTTAACACACGTTCCTCTCTTGGTGTTAAAGAAGCAAGTATTTTTGTAGTCGACTCACTTAAGTTTGACTGAATAGCAGTATCTAGAGGCTGTAACGCGTTCTTATCTTCTATAAAATCTCCAAGACTACTATCCTCCTCATCTCCTACTGGAGTTTCAAGAGATACAGGTTCTTTAGCGATCTTTAATACTTTTCTTACTTTTTCTAAAGGCATCGCTAATTTCTTAGCTAGCTCCTCTGGAGTCGGCTCTCTCCCAAATTCACTCATTATCTGTCTTTGTGTTCTAACAATCTTATTAATAGTTTCTATCATATGAACTGGAATTCTAATGGTTCTAGCTTGGTCGGCAATAGATCTTGTTATTGCTTGTCTAATCCACCAAGTTGCATAAGTAGAAAATTTATAACCTCGTCTATATTCAAATTTATCTACGGCTTTCATCAAACCAATATTACCTTCTTGAATAAGATCTAAAAATTGTAACCCTCTATTAGTATATTTTTTTGCAATCGAAATAACCAATCTAAGATTAGCCTCTACCATTTCTTTTTTAGCTATTCGTGATTCTCGTTCTCCTTTTTGAATTCTACTGACTAACTTTTTGAATTCACCAACTGAGAGCCCAATTTTTTGACTAAATTCAACTAGTCTTTCTCTTATTTCAGAAAAATCTTTTTTAAATTTTTTGAAAAAAGACTTCCAAACCGGATTTTCCTTAAGAAAAGACTCAAATTTAGGATTAATTTCATTGCCTAGATAATATTTTAAAAACTCCTCTCTAGAAATCTTATTATCCATTGCTAATCTCAATAAAACTCCTTCTAAAGAGACGATCTTTTTATTTTCTTTATAGTGCGATTGAACCAGCTCTTCCACAACATGTGGCGCTAATTGTAAATTTTTAAAATTGTCTACTAAAACTATTTGAATTTTCTTAAAATTTTTACTTTTTGATACAGAAAGCTCTTTTGCAGCTAGTAGACACTCTAGCTTTTCTTTTTGATATTTTTGAAGTTTAGAATAATTCTTATTTAATGAGTCTAATATAGTAATTATTTTTGGTTTTATCTCCTCCTCCATCTTTGCTAGGGAGACATTAAATTCATCATCTTCATTATTGTTGTCTTCCTCTTTCTTTTCATCACCCTTTTCTTTGCCTTCGCTATCTTTGCTTTCTTTGTTTTTTGATTTTTTATCTAATTTTATTTCATCTTCGTCTTCTGAAGCCTCAAAATCTTCGTAGGTAGAATCAATGTCTATTATATCCCTTACTAAAAGTTGCTGATTTTCTATCTGTTCTTTCCATTCAAAAATCTTTTTTCCAACTAATGGACTTTGTGTTAATGCATTTATCATTACATCTTTTCCAGCCTCAATTCTTTTTGCAATAGCAATTTCTCCTTCTCTAGAGAGCAATTCGACACCACCCATTTCTCTAAGGTACATTCGAATTGGATCATCACTTTTGTCTGAAGATTTTTCCTCTGTTGTGCTTTGTGACTCTTTCTTTTTATTAGACTGGTATTGGGATTTTTTTTCAACTAACGTGATTTTTTCGTCAACTAAGACTATTAAAGCTTTTTCAATATTTTCGGTAGTACCGTTTCTTTTACCAAGAGATTTCCCCAACTCTTCATAAGTTATAAAACCTCTATGCTTACCTTTGTCTAGAAGTCGCTCGAATGATTTCGTAATTAGTTTTTCTGCCATATAATAATGTAGTTAGGTAGAGGTATATATAATATCTAGTTTAAGAAAATCTATCTTTTTTTATTCCCTATTTAGCTGACTTTTAAGCTTTATCAGCTCAGAATAGGAGTTTTCATCTAGGTTATTAATTAATTCCTTTTCTAGAGATTCTATTTTTTGCAAATTTTTCAATTCTTTTAATTCTGATAACAATTCATCTAATAGCTCCAAAAGATCTTCTTCTTTTTTTTCTTTTAAAATAATTTGTATACTTGAATTTTCATATATCTCATTAATTAATAGTTCAAAATTATTGCTAACCTTCTTTTTAATCACTTCCTCTTCGTCTCCCTTAAACAATGACTCTATTATTAATTTTTTTAAACTTTCATTTTTTTCAGACAAAAAAGCAATTTCTGAGATTTCTTCAATTTTTTTTGAAGCTATATCAAGATAGTTTAACATAATGAATAATACAGAAAATTCAGTGATTTGAATTTTTGAAAAATGATTTTTTTTCTTATGTAAGATTTTAGTTTCATTAAGAACTTCATAATTTTTTTTATTAAAATATTTAAAATGACCAAATGTTTTATTAGCGCTTTGAATAGGGGTTAAATTTTTAATTTTATCTAAAAAATCTTCAATAACATACTTTTTTAGAGTTTCATCTTTTATTTGATAACACATCCTTTTTATTTCTTTTTCAAATTTAGATACTTCAAAAGGATTGAGCCTATTAATTTTGTTAATATTATGTTCCCAAATAAAATTCTGAATTATCTTCTTTTCTTTTAAAAATAACTCAAAATTTTCTTTTCCGTGTTCTTTAATATAATCATCAGGATCATATGAGCTGGGTAAAACTGAGAAAAATATTTTATTCTCTTCATTAATGAATGGAAAAAGCCTTTCAGCTATTCTCAAAGCTGCTTTTTGTCCACTTTGATCTCCATCTAAACATATAATTGGATTGGAAAAAAATTTCCAAATCAAATTAATTTGTCGTTCTGTTAATGCAGTACCAGAATTTGCAATTACATTTTTAATTCCGGCTGAGTATAAACTCACTACATCCATATAACCTTCTACAATTATAACTTCATCAGTTTCTGATCTACAAGATTTAGACTTATCCAAATTAAAAATTGTGCTACCCTTTTTATAAAATTCTGTTTCTGGAGAGTTTATATATTTTGCAAGTTTCGTTTCATTATTTATTATTCTACCACCGAAAGCAATTGTATCACCTGAGATATTATTTACGGGAAATATTACCCTTGAATTAAATCTATCTATATATTTTCCACTTTTATCATGTTTATAATAAAGTCCAGTAAGATTTAATTCTTCCTCAGAGTATTTTTTCAACAATTCTTGGTAAAAGTTGTTTTTCCAAGGCACGTAACCTAATTGGAATTCTTCAATAATATTTTTGCTTAAATTTCTTTTAGCAAGATAGTTTAAAGCCTCTTTGTTCTTTGGGTCAAAAAGTTGTTGATGAAAAAAGTTTGAATAATCTTTCAAAATATTTTTATAATTTTGAAACCGCAGTTCTTTTTTTTTATCAAAGCTTGAAAATCTATATGGCTGCATTCCTGCTTCAGCGGCTAAAATTTTTACAGCTTCTCCAAATCCAACTGATTTTGTTTTCATTAAAAAATCAAAAATATTTCCATGCTCGCCGCTACTAAAACAGTGATAAAATTCTTTTTCATCACTTACAGTAAATGAGGGACTTTTTTCATTTTTAAAAGGAGACAAACCTATAAATTCTTTTCCTCTTTTTTTTAATTTTACCGTTTTTCCAACAACCTGAGAAACTTTTAATCTCATTTTAATTTCATTTAAATATTCTTTAGGATATTTCATTTTACTTAAGTAATTCCTTTATAATTACACTTACTTTTGAAAAATCTAAGGTATCTGCGTGTTTAGATTTAAGTGCACCCATTACTTTTCCCATATCTTTTATTGAAGAGGCTCCAACCGATTTAATGACTTCCTCGCAAATCTTTTTAGTTTCTTCTTCACTTAATTGCTTAGGTAGAAAAGTGTTTATTACGTTTATCTCTTTCGTCTCATTTTCTAAAAGCTCGTTACGTCCAGCTTTTTTATAAACTTCACAGGATTCGTTTCTTTGTTTAATCATTTTTTTCAAAATTGTAGTTATATCTCCATCTGTAAGCTCCTTTTGACCTTTGGAGCGCCCTGCTATTTCAGCATCTTTGATTGCTGATACAATAAGCCTCAATGTAGGATATGTGTTTTTATCCTTTGCTTTTAATGCATTACTTAATTTTTCGTCTATTTGTTTTTTCAGAGACATAAATAGAATTTTTATTTTAATCACAATTCTTATACAAAATAAAAAGAACTTTCTTGACGATTTTGTAACTATTTCATATGTTGCGCAAAATCATGTTTATAAGTGTTTTACTTTAACTTATGAGTTGTATTTGAAGAAGTCTGGTCAAAATATAAACTCAAAAAAAAATCTTAAAAAGATCGATTCCAACGCTATTTTAATTCTTCAAAACGGTAAATTTTTTAAAGGCCTAGGTTTAGGATATCAAGGAACTGCAACTGGCGAAGTTTGTTTTAATACCTCTATAACTGGTTACCAAGAGATTATTTCAGACCCTTCATATGCAGAACAAATAATTAATTTTACCTTTCCCCATGTAGGAAATGTAGGGACCAACAAAGAAGATCATGAATCTGATAAGATTTGGACCAAAGGGGTAATAATAAATACTGAAATTACAGACCCATCAAATTACAGATCATTAAAACATTTAGATCAATGGTTAAAAAAAAATAAGATTGTAGGAATAACCGGAATTGATACTAGAAATTTAACTAATTTAATTAGAGACAAAGGTGCGCCCAATGGAACAATTTCTTTTAATAAGAAAGATAAATTAAATATTAAAAAGCTTCTCAAATTAACAACAAAATGGGGTGGCCTTAAAAATTTAGATTTAGCGAAACAGGTTACCACTCAAAATAATTATCTATGGCAAGATTATAAAACTTGGAAAAAAGGTGATGGTTTTTTAAAAAATAAAAAAAAATCATTACATGTGGTTGCGATAGACTATGGAATTAAAAAAAATATTTTAAGATATTTTTCAGACTTTAATTGTAAAGTTACTATTGTGCCATGTAAGACAAGTTCTAAAGATATTTTGAAACTTAACCCTAATGGAATTTTTTTATCAAATGGACCAGGAGATCCAGCTGCAACTGGAAAATATGCAATACCAATAATTCAACAATTAATTAAAAAAAAGTTACCGCTTTTTGGAATTTGTTTAGGACATCAATTACTAGCCTTGGCATTAGGTGCAAGAACAGAAAAAATGAAATTAGGCCACAGAGGAGCGAACCATCCTGTTAAAAATTTGGTTGAGGGTAATGTTGAAATTACAAGTCAAAATCATGGATTTGAAGTAGTAAAAAAAGGTTTGCCTAAAAATATAAAAATTACTCACCAGTCTTTGTTTGACAATAGTATTGAAGGAATTGAGTTAAAAAATAAACCTGTTTTTTCAGTTCAATACCATCCAGAGTCTAACCCTGGGCCTCAAGATAGCGTTTATTTATTTAATAAATTTGTTAAGAGTATGAAAAAAAATGCCAAAAAGAAAAGACATTAAAAAAATTTTAGTTGTCGGTGCGGGGCCAATTATTATTGGGCAAGCCTGTGAATTTGATTATTCTGGTACTCAAGCATGCAAAGCGTTGAAAGATGAGGGTTTCAAAGTAATTCTTATAAATTCAAATCCAGCTACAATCATGACAGATCCTAACGTCGCTGATAAAACTTATATCGAACCTATTACAATAGAAGTTCTTGAAAAAATCTTAATTAAAGAAAAACCTCATGCAATTTTGCCAACAATGGGTGGTCAAACTGCATTAAATTTAGCAATGGAGGCAGAAAAAAAAGGAATTCTAAAAAAATATAAAATTGAACTCATAGGTGCTAATTCAAAAGCGATATCCAATGCAGAAGATAGAAAAAAGTTCAGAAAAAATATGATAGAAATTGGTTTAGATCTTCCCAAATCAAAAATAGTAAATAATTTTAGTCAAGCTTCAAAGGTCTTAAAGCAAATCGGATTACCAGCAATTATAAGACCAGCCTTCACTTTAGGTGGTTTGGGAGGTGGTATCGCCAAAAATAAAAAGGATTTTTTTAAGATAATTAAAAATGGACTTCACGAGTCACCTGTTAGTCAAGTCTTAGTAGAAGAGTGTTTAGAAGGTTGGAAAGAATTTGAGATGGAAGTTGTTAGAGATAAAAATGACAATTGCATTATCATTTGCTCAATAGAAAATTTAGATCCCATGGGTATTCATACTGGAGACTCGATTACTATCGCTCCTGCACTTACTTTAACTGACAAAGAATATCAAATCATGAGAAATGCCTCTATAGCTTGCTTGAGAAAAATTGGTGTAGAAACTGGAGGATCAAATGTTCAATTTGCTATAAATCCAAAAAATGGAAGAATGGTTATAATTGAGATGAACCCAAGAGTTTCAAGATCATCAGCACTAGCTTCTAAAGCCACAGGATTTCCAATAGCAAAAGTCGCTGCAAAGTTGGCAGTAGGATACACTTTAGACGAATTAAAAAATGAAATTACAAAAGTAACGCCTGCATCTTTTGAACCTACAATAGACTATGTTGTTACTAAAATTCCAAGATTTACTTTCGAAAAATTCTCCTCATCAGCAGCAGTTTTGGGCACGTCGATGAAATCGGTCGGAGAAGCAATGGCCATAGGAAGAAATTTTAAAGAGTCTCTTCAAAAAGCCTTAGTTTCTTTAGAAACGGGTTTTTCAGGATTAGACCAAATATTTAATTTAGATAAGAAGCAAATTAGAAAAAAACTTAAAGAGAGTATACCAAATAAGATTTTGCTTGTTGGGGAAGCCATAAGAAAGAAAATTAATTTAAAGGAAATTCATAACCTTTCAAAAATCGATCTTTGGTTTTTAAATCAAATAAAAGAAATTATTGAAAATGAAATTAAAATAAAGAAAAAAGGTCTTCCGAGAAATTTCAATGAATTTAATTATATTAAGTCTATAGGATTTTCTGATAAAAAATTATCAGAACTTACAAATACTTCAGAATCATTAATAAGAAAGAAAAGAGCTGTTTTAAAAGTTTTACCAGTTTATAAAAAAGTTGACACTTGTGCTGCAGAATTTAAATCATTCACTCCGTACATGTATTCTACTTATCAAAGAAATTTCTCCTCTAATTCAGAATGTGAGGCTAATCCCTCTAACAAAAATAAAATTGTAATATTAGGAGGAGGCCCGAATAGAATTGGTCAGGGAATAGAATTTGATTATTGCTGTTGCCAAGCTAGTTTTGCTTTGAAAGAAGCAAAATATGAAACAATTATGGTTAATTGTAATCCAGAAACTGTGTCAACCGACTATGATACGAGTGACAGATTATATTTTGAACCTTTAATTGATGAATATGTCTTCAATATTATAAAAAAAGAAAAACTAAAAGGTAGCGTAAAAGGTGTCATCACACAGTTTGGAGGTCAAACTCCAATTAAACTTGCAAAATTTTTACATGAAAATAAATTACCGATATTAGGAACACAATATGCTTCGATTGACTTAGCAGAAGATAGAGATAGATTCAGAAGTCTTTTAAACAAATTAAATTTAAATCAAGCTGAAAGTGGAATAGCAAAAACTTTTCCTCAGGCTATAAAGATTGCCGATAAAATCGGATTACCTCTAATGGTTAGACCATCATATGTTTTGGGTGGAAGAGCTATGGAAATAGTTCATGAAAAATCACAACTTAAAAGTTTTGTAAAAGAAGCATTCAAAGTAGCTGAAAAAAACCCAATATTGATAGATAAATTTATAGATAACGCAATGGAGGTAGATGTCGACGCGATTTCAGATGGTAAAAATGTTTTTGTAGCAGGTATTATGCAGCATATTGAAGAGGCCGGAATTCACTCGGGAGATTCTGCCTGTAGTTTGCCGCCAGTTTCAATTAAATCTTTTTTAATAAAAGAAATTGAAAATCAAACAAAAAAGTTGGCTTTGGCACTCAAGGTCGTAGGGTTTATGAATGTTCAGTATGCAATTAAAAATGATAAAATTTACGTTATAGAAGTAAATCCAAGAGCCAGCAGAACAGTTCCTTTCGTTTCAAAAGCAAAAAATTTACCTCTTGCCAAGATAGCTTCGAGAGTTATGGCTGGAGAAAAACTGTTTAAATTTAATCTTAAAAGTAAAACTAAAGATATGTTTGCTGTTAAGGAAGCGGTATTTCCATTCAATAAATTTCCAAACAGTGATCTTTTACTCGGGCCAGAAATGAAATCCACAGGTGAAGTAATGGGTTTTGACAAAAATTTTGGAATGGCATTCGCCAAAAGTCAAATCGCTGCTTCGAACTCCCTTCCAAAGAGTGGTTTAGCTTTCATTTCTCTTAAAAATAGTCATAAAGAAGAAGGTGTGCAACTGGCTAAACAACTAGTTAAATTAAATTTTAGACTTTGTGGAACTGGCGGTACTGCTGATTATATTAGTAAGCATGGCATTAAATGTAAAAAGATAAATAAAGTGAATCAGGGCTCTCCACACATAGTAGATGTGCTAAATGCTAAAAAAATTGCTCTAGTTATCAATACTGGGGGAGGAAATAGCGAAACACAATTGAGTGATGCGGTAGCTTTGAGAAGAGCTACATTAGCTAATAAAGTTCCTTATTGTACTAACATGTCAACAGCCAAGGTTTGTTTAGAGGGAATTAAATCTCTTAAATTGAGAGATATCAACGTTACTTCTTTACAAGATATTTAACTTTTAACTTTCCAATCAGTTTGGAAAGTCACGTAGTTTATCTGAATACATCTTCTTTCTTTCTTAATCTCTTTTTTTTCCATACCGTGCCAAGTGTTTGGTCCACTAGTGAAGAAGTATCCATAATTATGTTTGTATGGAACAGTTTTAACTTTATTGAGTTTTATATCGTAAAAATCTGTTCCTAAATTTTCTGACTCATTGTGTAGATTAACAAAAACTATCGATGACATTAATTTCTCCTCGATATCACAGTGGGGTTTCAGCCAAAAACCTTCTCTGTCACAAATCACTTCTAATCTCACATAAGAATTACTTAAATCTTTTCCAATTAAAGATCCTATCTTTTTGTAAACTTCGGGTGATCTTAATTCTTCAATAAATTTTGTTAGATTAGGAAATTGATTTGAGTTTTCTTTTGTAACGTAACATCTGAGTTTTTTCGCTTTGCCTCCATCTTTAATTCCTGCTCTAAATTCTCCTTCTCCTCCATCAAGAGCTCTTGTGCCATCATAATTTAAATTTTGTTTTCTTGGATCGGCTATCTCGGCATTACAAATTTCATCGATTGCGCTTTGTGTCAACGGTTCATTGATTTCATAGTGTTTGAAGGGATCACTAAACAATTTTGTTTTATTGCTTAAAGATTTAAATAATTCCATTTTTTTTCATCTTTTCTTTTATAAGCGGCGCTATTCTATTTACTTCATCTAGCTTATCATAGCTCCAATTGTCAATACTATCCTTTAGCTCTTTTGCTATACCTAATTCTTTAAACTTATCATAGAAATTTTTAAATCTTCTAATACTTTTATCAGGTTTCATCATTGCCATATAAACTGGTTTGCCTGTGACAGCAGCCTCTGAAATCATTGATGTAGAGTCGCATGTCACAATAATATAATCAGCAATCGCTAAGGAACTTAGATATGCCTTCTTATCAATATTCTTTACTACATGATGATTAATACTGAAAGTGTTATAAGCTATCTTAATTACAGCCTCTGGAGTTCGGTAAGAAGGTATCACGATAATCTTAAATTTGTCAGGTGTAAATAATGTTTTAATCTTATTAAACATGAAGTGTACTTGTTCCTCTGAAAATTTATAATACTTATTCGGCCCACCTATTACAAAAGTTACTATTTGCTTTTTGCCTTTATCTATTTGAAGATATTTAGAATTATCTGTAATTTCTTTTTTAGTAAGATAATGAATTGATCCTTGGGTTAGCAAAACATTTTCTCCTTTAATATTATCATGTTCAGGACTAATGATAAGATCAAAGTGTTTAAATGAAACTTTTGGATCTTGTATATGGATATTAAAAATTTGATTACCAAGTCTTTTTTTAAGTGCAATTGAGGGAATAACGCTTTTTCTTCCGCAAGATATTATTATCTTACTATCACAAACAAATTTTTCTGTTAATAAGTTTTCTGATATTGGCGTAATTTTTGGTGGGAGATAATTCCAGAATGGTTTCAGCTTAATTTTTTGATGCTTAAAGTTAAGTTTTAAAGCATTTGCCAAGCCTTCAGCTTGGCTTACCATTCCATGCATGCCTTGTGTCAAAAGAAGTGCTTTTAATTCTAACATTAGTTACTATATTAACCTATCGTAATGAATAATAAATCAACTAAGCATACAAAAGTGTTAATTCTTGGATCAGGCCCAGCGGGTTATACAGCTGCTATTTATGCGGCTAGAGCAATGTTGAAGCCAATTTTAGTCCACGGATCACAACCGGGGGGTCAATTAACCACAACAACAGATGTAGAAAATTATCCTGGTTACGCAAAAGCAATTCAGGGTCCTTGGCTTATGGAAGAAATGAAAGGCCAAGCGGAAGCGGTTGGAACAATAATGATTCAAGATCATATAAATAAAGTGGATTTATCAAAAAAACCTTTCACGGCCATTGGAGATAGTGGTCAAATTTATTCAGCAGATACAATCATCATTTCAACTGGTGCTCAGGCTAGATGGTTAAACTTAAAATCGGAACAAAATTTTAGAGGTTTTGGGGTTTCAGCATGCGCCACTTGTGATGGATTTTTTTTCAAAGACAAGAAAGTTGCAGTAGTTGGCGGTGGAAACGCTGCTGTGGAGGAAGCAATGTTTTTAACTAAGTTTGCCTCTAAAGTTAAACTTATACATAGAAGGAACGAATTAAGAGCAGAAAAGATGCTGCAGGAAAAATTAAAATCAAATAGTAAAATTGAAATTATATGGGATAGCGTGATTGAAGAAGTTGTAGGACAAAATGAGCCCAAGAGTGTAAGTGCAATCAAAATAAAAAATGTAAAAGATAATAAAACTAAAGAGTTAAAAATTGACGGATTATTTATTGCGATTGGACATGATCCAGCTACATCTTTGTTCAAAGATCAGCTTAAAATGGATAATGAAGGGTATCTTATTACAAAGCCCGACTCTACTGAAACAAACATTCCAGGTGTATTTGCTGCTGGAGATGTTAAAGATAAAATTTTTAGGCAAGCAGTAACTGCTGCAGGAATGGGATGTATGTCGGCACTAGAAGCTGAAAAGTATCTTTCTCATACTAAATTATAGTATCGCAAAAAGATTTAATTCTATCCATTGCCTTTTTTAGATTTTCCATTGAAGTCGCATAGGATATTCTAAAGTACCCATCTAAACCAAACGCAGAACCCTGCACAACAGCAACTTCGGATTTCTCTAGTAATTTTTCGACAAAATCTTTGTCAGTTTTTAATTTTGTTTTTTTTCCTAATAATTTTTTACAATTTGGAAATACATAAAAAGCTCCTTGGGGTCTCAAACAGCTAATTCCATTAATGTTGTTAAGGCTGTCTACTACAAAATTTCTTCTCTCTTTAAAAGAGTTAGCTCGCGTTTCTATAAAATTTTGTGTTCCATTTAATGCTTCGACTGCAGCTGCTTGACTAATTGATGTGGGGTTGCTAGTTGATTGAGATTGAATTTTTGCAATCGCTTTAATTATTTCTTTAGGGCCAGCAGCGTAACCTATTCTCCATCCAGTCATTGAGTAAGATTTGCTGACACCATTCATTGTAAGCGTTCTATTTTTTAAATCTTTAATTTGAGCGATTGTAAAAAAGTTAAAATTGTCATATGTAATATGTTCATATATATCATCACTTAAAATAAAAACTTTTTTGTGTTTTAATAAAATTTTTGACAATGCTTCTATCTCTTTTTTTGTGTAAGCAGAACCTGTAGGGTTCGATGGTGAATTTATAATCACCCATTTTGTTTTTTTAGAAATAGCTTTGCTCAATTTTTTTGGCGTCAGCTTAAATTGATCTTTTTCATCACATTTTACAATTTTCGGTTTTCCGCCTGCTAATAAAATTATATCTGGGTAGGATACCCAGTAAGGTGCAGGTATAATAACTTCATCCCCTTTGTTTATTGTCGCCATAAAAGCATTATAGAGAACTTGTTTTCCCCCGGTTCCAACTGTGATTTGATCCAATTCATAAGACAAATTGTTTTCTCTTAAAAACTTTTTTTGAATGGCTTTTTTTAATGCCGGAGTGCCGTCAACTGCAGTATATTTTGTATCACCTCTTTTAATGGCCTCTATCGCAGCCTCTTTTATGTTATCTGGGGTATCGAAATCTGGTTCCCCTGCTCCTAAACCTATAACATCTTTGCCCGCAGCCCTCATTTCTCTTGCTTTTGAGGTGACAGCCATTGTAGGAGATGGTTTTATACGTTTTAAACTATTGGAAACTATGCTCATTGAAATTTATAATATTTTTTTTAAATTATTATTAACATAAAATGGAAAATACTTATCAAGAAAAAACAAGCAATTTAGAGATAAAAAACTCTGATAAAAAACACAAATTAGAGGGTGGAATAAAATTCAAAATTAAGAGTGATTTTCAACCTAGTGGCGACCAACCGGAAGCTATAAAGAAATTGCTTAAAAATCTTAAAGACAACAAACAAGAACAAGTTTTATTAGGAGTAACTGGATCTGGTAAAACTTTTACAATGGCAAAAGTAATTGAAGAAGCAAATCGCCCTGCCTTGATTTTAGCCCCAAATAAAACGTTAGCAGCACAGCTTTATGGAGAGTTTAAAAGTTTTTTCCCAGATAATGCGGTTGAGTATTTTGTATCATATTATGATTATTACACCCCTGAAGCTTATGTTCCTCGATCAGATACATACATAGAAAAAGAAGCATCGATTAATGAACAAATTGATAGGATGAGACATTCTGCAACGAGATCACTATTAGAAAGAGATGACGTTATCATTGTAGCGAGTGTCTCTTGTATTTATGGACTTGGTTCAGTTGAAGCTTATTCTAAAATGACAATTACACTAAAAAAGAATTATGATTATGAACGTGAGGAGTTAATAAGAGCGTTTATAAACTTACAATATAAAAGGAACGATCAAAATTTTTTCAGAGGAACATTTAGAGTAAGAGGAGAAAATTTAGAAATATTTCCATCTCATTTAGAAGATCGTGCTTGGCGATTGAGTTTCAATTTCAATAAGTTGGAGCAAATTGAGGAATTTGACCCTTTAACAGGTGATAAAACTAATGAGTATTCTGTAATTAAGATTTATGCAAACAGTCACTATATAACTCCTAAACCTACAATCGAACAAGCAATCAGACAAATCAAATCTGAATTAGCAGAAACTTTAAAAAAACATCGAGAAAATAATAAACTTTTAGAAGAGCAAAGATTAAGAGAAAGAACTAAATTTGACTTAGAAATGATAGAGGCTACTGGAACATGTGCAGGAATTGAAAATTATTCAAGATTTTTATCTGGGCGTAAGCCTGGCGAACCACCTCCGACGTTGTTTGAATATTTTCCTGATAACGCAATAATTTTTGTTGATGAAAGTCATGTTACTGTACCGCAGTTAAATGGGATGTACAAAGGTGATCATACAAGAAAAAAAACTTTAGCAGAATACGGTTTTCGTTTACCCTCTTGTATGGACAATAGGCCGTTAAAATTTGAAGAATGGGACTTAATGAGAACTCAAACTGTCTTCGTTTCAGCAACCCCTGGTCCCTGGGAATTAAAACAAACAAAAAACATTTATATAGATCAAATTATAAGACCAACTGGATTAATTGATCCTCCAGTAGAAATTAGGCCAGCAAAAACTCAGGTTGATGATCTAATGAATGAGGCGACTAAGATCGTAGAAAAAGGCTACAGAATACTAGCAACAACATTAACAAAAAAAATGGCAGAAGATTTGACAGAGTACCTTCATGAAAATGGTCTTAAGGTTAGATACATGCATTCTGACATAGATACTCTTGAACGAATTGAAATTATTAGAGACTTGAGAATGGGGGTTTTTGATATCCTAGTTGGGATAAATTTATTAAGAGAAGGTTTAGATATTCCAGAATGTGCCTTAGTGGCTATACTTGATGCAGACAAAGAAGGTTTTTTAAGATCAGAAACTTCATTAATCCAAACAATTGGTAGAGCTGCAAGAAACATTGATGGTAAAGTAATTTTGTACGCCGATAAGATTACTAAAAGTATTAATAAGGCAATAAAAGAGACTGATAGACGTAGAAATAAACAATTAGAGTACAACAAAAAGAATAAAATTACTGCAGAAACTATTAAAAAAGACATTAATGACATTCTAGAGTCGGTTTACGAAAAAGATTATGTCAAAATATCTGAGGGCTCAAATGTCGGTGGGAATTTAAAAAAACATTTAAAAGCTCTTAACCGTAAAATGAAAGAGGCTGCATCAAATTTAGAGTTTGAGGAGGCTGCGAAAATAAGAGATGAAATGAGAAAACTTGAGGCAAGTGAACTAGAAATAACATTAAATCCTAAAATAAGTCAGTACAAACTTAAGAATAAAGTGTACCCTAAAGGTAGATCGACCATGGGAATGCCAGGTACAAAGCCAAGAAAAGCTATTAAAAAATGGAAACCAAAAAAATAATTATCACCGGAGGTGCTACGAGGATTGGAAAGGCTATAGCCTTAGGATTAGCTAACTACAATACTCAAATTGTTATACACTATTCAAAATCATTTAATGATGCAAAAAAACTGAAAAAAGAATTAGAAAACTTAGGTTCAATTGTACATCTTTTAAAAGCTGACTTAAACAATCATAAACAAACCCAAAAGATAATTTCTAATGCATATAAAAAAATGAAAGGTTTAAATTGTTTAGTGAATAATGCATCAGTATTCGAAAATGATAATTTGTATAATTTTTCTAACACAAGTTTTTCAAAACATATAAATGTAAACCTCAAAGCGCCTGCAATTTTAACTAGAGACTTTTCTAGAATATATAAAGGTAAAGCAGGTAATATTATCAATATAATTGATCAAAGAGTTGAAAAACTAACCCCATTTTTTTTATCTTATACTTTGAGCAAAAGTGGTATGGTCACTTTGACTAAAACTTCGGCTATGAAGCTTGCACCAAACATAAGAGTAAACGCAATCTCTCCAGGACCAACATTAAAAAATAAACGTCAATCTGAAATACATTTTAAGAAACAGTGGAAGTCAACAATTTTAAGAAAAAAAGTAGAAACAAAAAATATTTGCTCTGCAGTAAAATTTTTAATTGATAATAGTAATATAACCGGTCAAGTGATTAATGTTGATAGTGGTCAACGTTTAGCTTGGAAAACTCCTGATATAATTAATATAAAAGAATGAAAATTTTAAAATTTAAAAATAAACAAAAATACAAATATATCAAAAAAGTTTTAGTTAAAGATCTCGTTTTATTAATATCTGTTGGTATTCATCAATTTGAAAAATTAAAAAAACAAAAAGTAAAATTCAATTTAGAAATAACTACAGACTCAAATTTAAAACCGGAAATTAAATCCATTATCAATTACGAAACTATTATTAATAGCATAAAAAAATTAACTGATAAAAAACATTATGAATTGCTGGAGAGTTTATCAGAGTCAATACTTGACGAAATTTTTAAAAATAAGAATGTAAAGAAGATAAGATTAAAGATTGAAAAATTAGAAATAATCAAAGAAACAAAATCAGTAGGAATAGAGGTTATTAAAACGAAAATATAATGGATAGTTTAGAACAAGGTAAAAAAATTATAAAAGACAAAATACCCTTAATAGCTAAAAATCCTGGGGTTTACAAAATGCTAAGCTCAACAGGAGAAATACTTTATATTGGAAAAGCAAAAAACATACCTAATAGACTAAAAAGTTATGTAACTGATTCTAATTTACCTATTAGAACTGAAAGGATGTTGTCTCTTACCCATAACCTTGAAACCACGACTACCAGTAATGAAAGCGAGGCACTGCTTTTAGAGGCAAATTTAATAAAAAAATATAAACCTAGGTATAATATTCTTTTAAGAGATGATAAATCTTTTCCTTACATATATATAGGCAACAAAGATAAATGGCCTCAATTAACAAAGCTAAGAGGAAAAAAAACAAAGACTGGTTATTACTTTGGGCCATTTGCATCTATTGGTTCAGCCAATTGGACAATCAAAATATTACAGAAAATTTTTCAGCTAAGAGTTTGTGACGACACAGTTTTCAAAAATAGAGATCGACCTTGTATTCTTTATCAAATAAAAAGATGTTCTGGTCCATGTGTTGGTCATATAAAAGAGGAGATATATTTATCTACAGTTAACGATGCAATCGATTTTATTTCTGGAAAGTCTAGAAGGATTCAAAAAAATTTATCAAAGGAAATGGAAAAAGCCAGTAAAGAGCTTGATTATGAAAAAGCCGCCATTGCAAGAGATAGAATAAAAGCTCTAACTCAAATACAAACTTCACAAAAAATTAATCAAACTAATTTATATGAAGCAGATGTAATAAGTATTTATAAAGAAACAGGTAAAACATGTGTACAAGTTTTCTTTTTTAGATCTAAGCAAAATTGGGGGAATCAAGCTTTTTATCCTAAACATGATGCTGATGATACAATGCAAGATATTCTCTCTTCCTTCATATCTCAATTTTACGAAAATAAAACTATTCCTTGTTTAATCATTACCAATCAAGTCGTTAGTGAAAGAAAGCTTTTAGAAAAAACATTTTCAAGTAAAGAAAATAAACAAATTGTTATAAAACTAGCAAAATCTAAAAATGAAATAAACATTTCAAAACTTGCAGAAAAAAATGCAAAACAAGCTTTAACTCAAAAATTAATACAGTCAGACACTAATAATAATTTGATTGAGGGTTTAGCAACAAAATTCAAACTTAACAACAATATTGATCTAATTGAAGTTTACGACAATAGTCATATACAAGGTTCAGATTCTGTTGGAGCCTTAATTTGCTTTGGGCATGAGGGATTCATTAAAAAAAGGTATAGGAAATTTAATATTAAAGATGACAGGGTTAAAGGTGATGACTATGGAATGATGAAGGAAGTGTTGTTTAGAAGATTTTCTAAAGCTATCAAAGAAAAAAATGGATCACTTTCTTTGCCAGACTTAGTAATAGTAGATGGGGGTAAAGGACAATATTCAATTTCTAGAGAAGTTCTTAATGAATTAGGCTTACACGATTTACCAATTTTGGCTGTCGCTAAAGGAAAAAAGAGAAACGCTGGTGAAGAAAGAATTTACTATAAAAATAAAGAATTTATTTTGAATAGAAGCGATCCGTTGCTATTTTTTATTCAAAGATTAAGAGATGAAGCTCACAGGTTCGCTATCAGCACACACAGGGCCAGAAGAAAGAAAAGCTTAAGCAAATCTTTGCTCGATCAAATTCAAGGAATAGGTCAACAAAGAAAAAGGGCTTTGCTTAATCATTTTGGGTCTGCTAGAGCAGTCGAGTCTGCAAGTTTAGATGACTTGAAATCAGTTGAAGGAATTGAAGACAATATAGCAAATAAAATATATAATTATTTTCACGAATAGAAAATGAATCTAAAAATTCCAAATATTTTAACTATTGGTAGAATTATTATAGTGCCAATTTTTGTTTTAAGCTTTTTTATTCCAGGTTTTTTCGGCGACCTAATACCTTTTTTTTTATTCGTACTTGCAAGTTTTACTGATTTTCTAGACGGCCTTTTAGCAAGGTTATTTAAAGAAGAGTCTAAATTAGGTGAATTGCTCGATCCTATTGCAGATAAAATATTAGTAGCCGCTGCTTTAATTTTATTAGTAATGAATGGAACTATAAAAAATTATGAAGTCATTGCAGCTATAATAATTTTGACAAGAGAAATCTTAATTTCTGGTTTAAGAGAGTTTTTAGCAAAAGGAAGTATTAAAATGCCAGTAACAAGTCTTTCTAAATTAAAAACTTTATTACAAATGCTATCAATAGCTATTTTGCTAACAGGGGAAAGTGGAAATAAAATAGTAAATTTTCAAGATTATAATGCTCAGACAATTGGAATTATACTTTTGTGGTTGTCCTCATTTCTCACTTTATTTACTGGTTATGAATATATGAGAAAAGGAATAGATCATGCTATTAGCGAAGACAGTAAAGATTAAGCAGCAGTTTTTTTTCTAACTAAATTTTGATAGGCGTCGGACAAATCAGATATGGTACCACAAACTTTAAAATTATATTTATCTATTTGTGAAACAGGAGTAACTTCTGCTGCAGTGCCAGTTAAAAAACATCCTTCAAAATCTTTCATTTCCTCAGGTTTTATTTTTCTTTCCATAACTTTTAAACCTTTTGATTTCGCAATTTTAATAACCTCTCTTCTAGTGATTCCATCTAAAAATGAATCTGGAATAGGTGTGTGAATTTCTCCAGATTTATCTTTAAAAAAAACATTAGCGCCTGTTGCTTCAGCTATATTTCCTTCATGATCAAGCATTAAAGAGTCTGTAAATCCTTTAGCTTCCGCCTCGTGTTTTGAAAGTGTACAAATCATATATAAACCAGCTGCTTTAGTATCCCAAGGTATTGAATTTGGGTTAGGCCTTCTCCATGAAGATATATTTAGTTTAATTCCCTTAAGTTTTAACTTTGGATCAAAGTACGAACCCCATTCCCAAGTAGCTATTGCGGTATGGATTTTATTTTTCTGAGCTGAAATAGCCATCATCTCACTTCCCCTCCATATTACAGGTCTCACATACCCGTTTTTAACATTTTGAATATTAATAATATTTTTACAAGCATCATTAATTTCCTTTTGTGTATACGGAACTTTGATTCCCATTCTTTTAGCTGAGTAAAATAATCTTTCTGTGTGTTCTTCTAATCTAAATATTTCTCCATCATATACTCGTTCACCTTCAAAAACACAGCTAGCGTAATGAAGACCATGATTTAAAATATGAATATTTGCATTTGCCCATTCAACGGTTTCCCCATTAAACCAAATTTTCCCAGTCCTTTTATCGTATGGTATGCTTTCCATTTTGACGTATATATAGATTTTTTTGTATCAAAAAAGTATATTTCTTATTAGGATAAGTCAATATAACTTACCATTATGAAAGATTTACTTTATCTAAAAGATGAACAAATTAAAGATTTTATTCAACTTTTATTCTACGCTTATCGAGAAACTTTTTCAGATCCAAAAGAAGTTTTGTCAAAAAAATTTTTTGGGCCAGCTCACTTGAGATCTTTAAATCTCATTGAAAGGCATCCTGGCATTAGTTTAAGTGAATTAATGTTTAAACTGAAAGTAACTAAACAAAGTTTAAATAGAGTTTTAAGAGATTTGATAAAGTCAAAGATGGTGAAACAAGTAAAAGATGAGAACGATACAAGGAAAAAAAACTTATATCTCAATAAAGAAGGTAAAGTTTTTTTTGATGCAGTTTACAATTCGCAGAAAAAGAGAATTTTTAATGCTTTAAAAAATTCTAATTCAGACTCTGTAATAAAATTTAAAGAAGTTTTAAAAAAGATAGTAGATGGAAAATAGAAAAAAACATATTTTAGTAGTTGATGATGATAATAGAATTAGAGATTTGTTAAAAGAATATCTCAATGAAAATGATTATATTGTTTCGACCTCAGAGGATGCGATTAATGCAAAAATTAAAGTTAGCCAATTCAGGTTTGATTTAATCGTCTTAGATGTAATGATGCCTGGTCAAAACGGATATGATTTAACTAGAGAAATTAAAAAGAATTACAAAATACCAATAATTTTACTTACAGCGAAAGGTGAAGTGGAAAATAGAATTAAAGGACTTGAGTTAGGAGCAGACGATTACATTAGTAAGCCTTTCGAGCCAAAAGAATTATTGCTTAGAATTAAAAATATAACTAACAAAGATAGTAATATAGATTTAAATAAGGAATATTTTGTAGGAAAAGCAAAAATAGATTTAAACAAAATGTATATTAATATTGGTAAGAACAATAAGAAAATAAATTTATCAGAAAAAAAAGTTTTAATTGAAATGCTAGCAAATCCTGGAAAAACTTTCTCTAGAGACGAAATAGGTAAAATATCTGGAATCAGTCAAGAGAGATCAATCGATGTTATGATAACTAGACTTAGACAAAAAATTGAAACTAATCCTAAAAATCCTAAATATTTACAAACAATAAGAGGTTCAGGCTATGTTCTCTGGATTGAATAAATATCTTAAAATAATATTGCCAAAAAGATTGTTCTATAGAGCTTTAATTATTGTTGCAGCTCCAACGATAATATTACAATTAATTATAACAATTGTTTTTTATGACAGTATTTGGATAAAAGCTAATAAAAATATAACTCGTTCATTGATTTCTCAGTTAAAAACAATTCAAGATGTTTATATAAATAATAAAGACAATTATGATTTTTTTACAGATAGTTATAAAAATAATTTTAATTTTGAAATAGACATTAACAACAATCCTTTCCCATCGACTAGTGGGGAAAGAAAATTTAGTCCAATGGATCGATCTCTTAGACGAGAGTTAAAATCTACTTTCGGAAATAATAATTATTGGTTTAATACATCAAAATTTAAAAATGCAGTTGAAATAAAAATAAGGTTAGAAAATAATGAGGTTATAGAATTTTTAGTTCCTAAAGAAATGATATCCCCATCTTCCGTGAGGCTATTTTTATTGTGGACAACACTGCCCTCTATAGTTTTAATTTTGATAGCCTTAGTATTTTTAAAAAATCAAACTAGGCCGCTGGTAAGACTCGCTAAAGCTGCAGAGAGATTTGGTAAAGGTGATTACGTCAATGATTTTAGACCATCCGGTGCATCAGAAATCAGAAAAGCTGCTTACGAATTTGATAGAATGGCAAAAAGAATTAATCGACATCTTAATCAAAGATCTGAAATGTTATCTGGAATAAGTCATGATTTGAGAACTCCTTTAACAAGGTTGAAGCTTCAACTTGCAATGATTGAGCAAAAGAATATCTCGAAAAATATGTCGAAAGATATAGATGAAATGGAAAATATGCTAAATGATTATTTGCAATTTGCAAAGACGCAATCTCAGGAGGAAACCATAACAGTTAATTTATCTAATTTATTTGACGAAATTAAAAAAGATTTAAAAAATGAAAATTTAAATATCATTAGTCAAGAGAATACCCTTATGAAAGGTCGAAGATCAGCTCTAAAAAGATGTTTTGAAAACGTCATTCAGAATAGTTTAATATATGGAGAAAAAGTTTATGTAAATGTTCAGAAAAGTCCAAATCGTTTAATCATCATAATAGAAGATGATGGACCTGGTATACCAGAAGACCAGTATAAAAACGTGTTTAAACCTTTTTTTAGGTTAGATAAAAGTAGAAGCCTTAACAAATCTGGAGTTGGACTTGGCTTGGCTATAGTAGAAGATATTATAAACTCGCATGGTGGCAATATTCAACTAAGTCAGAGTAAATATAAAGGTCTTCAAACAAAAATTTCTTTGCCTATTTAATTTTTTTTTTTGATAGTTTTTTAATAATTTTTTCTTGTTTATAGACTAACTTTTTTAATACCTCGAATTCCTCTCTTGTTACTAGCTGTAATTTATCAACTAATTTATCTCGTTTGAATTTCAAATCGGTAGATATTTCTTTCTGAATATCTTTTGAAGTTAAAATTCCATTTTCAATTAAACTTGATAAAGTTTTTAATAATTTTTCAGAATTGCTCATATTCTATCTTATTTGATAGAATAATTAATTTCAAATATGATATAAGAGAACATGTATATACATAATTTAAACCCGGTATTATTCGACTTTGGTCTTTTAACTATCAGATGGTATTCATTGGCTTATATTTTCGGAATTTTAATTGGTTGGTGGTTGGGTAAAAAAATCATCAAAACAAAGTTCGATAATATAAATTTTGGTTTTGATATTAAAGATTTTGACAACTTTATTACCTATTTAATTATATCTTTATTAATAGGGGGAAGACTCGGATACGTTTTATTTTACAATTTCGGATATTACCTATCAAATCCATTAGCTATTTTAAAAATTTGGGAAGGCGGTATGTCTTTCCATGGAGCATTGATAGGAATAATTATTGGCACGTATTGGTTCTCTAAAAAAAAAAATGTACCAACTTTTTTTTTATTAGATATCGTATCCTACGTAGCTCCAATAGGAATATTTTTTGGACGCATAGCTAATTTTATTAATGGTGAACTGGTGGGTAAAACAACCGATGTTTTTTGGGGAGTTATTTTTCCTAACGTCGATAATAGTTCAAGACATCCTTCGCAATTATATGAAGCTTTTTTTGAAGGTATAGTTTTATTTATAATTATGAATTTAATTTTATTCAGAAAAAAATATAAGACAGGAAATTGCTCTTATATGTTTTTAATTGTCTACGGTATTTTTAGAATATTTTCTGAGTTTTTTAGAGAACCTGACTCACAGGTTGGCTTTATATTTGGCTATGTAAGCATGGGAATGCTGTTAAGTTTATTTATGATCTTTGCTGGTTCAATTCTTTATTTAAAAAAAAATGACTTATAATCCTGAATATTTTAATTTTAAGTCTAAAAAATTAATTCCTATTGATGAATTTATTGATACAGTTCTTTATAAACCAAATGTTGGTTATTACACAAAAAAAATCCCTTTCGGAAGTCGAGGTGATTTTGTTACAGCCCCAACAATTTCAAATTTATTTTCTGAAATTATAACAATATGGGTTGTTTCTGCTTGGGAAAAACTTGGAAAACCAAAAAATTTCAATTTTGTAGAACTTGGTCCAGGCGATGGAAGCCTTACTAAAGTTTTTGTGGACACAATTAAAAAATTTCCTGATTTAAATAGTTCTATAAATATATATTTATATGAAAAGAGTGAACTTCTTAAGAATGTACAAAAAAAAAAATTAAAAAGATCTAAAGTAAAATGGATTGGAAATTTTGATAAGATAAGGAAAGGCCCAGTTATTTTTTTTGGTAATGAATTTTTTGATGCAATACCAATAAAACAATTTTTATTAGAAAAAAAATCTATATTTGAAAAATGTTACTCTATTGATCCTGTCTCAGGATTAGATGAAGCTTATCAAAAAGCTAGTGAGGAAGATGTAAAAAAGATTAAAACTTTTAAAGTTCTTAAAGGATTAAAATTTATAGAATTTCCTAAACTTGGATTTCTTGAGTTGAATAAGATAGTCAAAAAAATAAATAATCTGTCAGGTGGAATTTTACTTATAGATTATGGTTATTTAAATGTTGTAAACAGAAGCACTCTTCAGGCAGTTATGAAGAATAAGAAAATGAACATGGGTCACTTATTTAAAAACCTTGGAAGAGCTGACATTACCTCTCTTGTAAATTTTAGCCTTTTAAAAGAGTACTTTCTTAAAAATAAGCTTAAAGTTAAAAAGATAGTTTCCCAAAAGTTTTTTTTGGAAAAGATGGGAATAATTGAAAGAGCCAAAGTGCTAAAGAAAAATATGACTTTTGAACAAAGAGATTACATGACATCTACTTTAATGAGACTACTGCACAAGGAATTAATGGGGGATTTGTTTAAGGTAATTTTTGCTTTTAAATCTAAAAATAACAACTTCTTAGGATTTAAATAATGTTTTATTCTAAAAACCTAAAAAAAATAAAGCAAATTAAACATTGTTTTTTTTCTAGAAAAGGCGGTTTTTCTAGAGGGATATATAAAGGTTTAAATTGTGGAAAAGGATCAAAAGATAATAAAGCTAATGTTAAAAAAAATTTAAAGTTTGTTTCAAAAAAGATCAAAGTTAAACTAGATAATCTTAAACTTATGCATCAAACACATAGCAATAAAGTAATAGTTATAAGCAAAAATAATAAAAATTCTAAAAATTTTTATTCTGACGCATTAATAACTAATATAAAAGGATATGCTTTAGGAGTTGTGACTGCAGATTGTGTTCCAATTATTCTTTGTGATAGTAAAAATCAATTAATAGGATGTATTCATGCTGGATGGAAAGGAGCGCTTTCAGGAATTATAGAAAACACAATAAAAAAGTTTAAAAAACTTAATTCAAAAAATAAAATTTTAGCCAGCGTTGGTCCATGTATTGGACAGAAAAGCTATGAGGTCGATATTAATTTTTATAGAAAATTTATAGTAAAATCAAAAAAAAATAAAATTTATTTTTTAAAGAAAAATAACGCAAAGAAACTATTTAATCTAAGAAAATATGTTAATGACAAACTTTTAAAGTTCAATGTGAAAGTTGACAATGTGAAACATGACACTTTTAAAGAAAAAGATAAATTTTTTAGTTATAGAAGATCTCAAAAACTAAAAGAAAAGGATTATGGAAGGTGTATTTCAGTTATTAGCCTAAGCAGACATAAAATTTCATAAATTGTCAAAGTTTAGCCAAATTTAATTATTATATTTATAATTGTTAAAGCTCTTTAACGTATAAATCTTCAACAACATTAATTTGGATTTGGTTTGAAAAGATATAAAAATAACTGTATAAATAATTACATTTCATGAAGATTTTATCTGGAACAAGCAACCTTAAATTAAGTAAAGATATTTCTAAAAAACTTAAATTAAAATTAGTAAACACTAATATAAGAAGATTTGCTGACGGGGAAATCTATATTGAAATTAACGAAAATATAAGAGGAAACAGTGTTTTTGTAATTCAGTCTACTTCAAACCCTGCAAACGATAACTTGATGGAGCTACTTTTGGTGATCGATGCTCTTAAAAGATCGTCTGCCAAAAATGTTACCGCGGTAATTCCATATTTTGGTTATGCAAGACAAGATAGAAAAGTTGCTCCAAGAACCTCGATTTCTGCTAAGGTTGTCGCAAACCTTATCTCTAATGCTGGGGCTAGTAGAGTTGTTACTGTAGACTTGCACGCTGGTCAAATTCAAGGTTTTTTTGATATGCCAGTGGACAACTTGTTTACTACTCCGCTGTTCGCAAAATATATTAAAAATAAATTTAATAATAAAAAACTAATTTGTGTTTCGCCTGATGTAGGAGGTGTTCAAAGAACAAGAGGCCTGGCTACAAGAATAAAAGCAGATCTTGCAATAATAGATAAAAGAAGACCATCCCCAGGCAAATCACAAGTCATGAATATTATTGGAGATGTAAAAAATAAAACTTGTATAATTGTAGATGATATCATCGATAGTGGCGGAACTATAGTTAATGCAGTTGACGCTTTAAAGAAGAATGGTGCAAATGAAGTTTATGTTTTTATAACTCACGCTGTTTTAAGTGGAGACGCAGTTAAAAAAATTAAAAATTCAAAAATAAAAAAACTTATCATAACCGATACTATTGATAATTCTCAAAAAATTAAGAATAACAATAAAATTGAGGTTCTATCGATCTCTTCGCTAATGTCTGAAGCAATAAAAAGAATAGCTAACTCAAATTCCGTATCAGATTTATTCAATTAATACTTGTTTTATTAAATAAGTTGAGTTATATAGCTTTTCCAATAAATTAAATGAGTAACATAAAAGCCATAAAAAGAGACAGTGCAACATCTGGTGCAATAAACAAGTTGAGAGCTGACGGACTTATTCCTGCAATTTTATATGGGGGAAAAAATCCTAATCAAAAAATCTCAATAGAAAAAAAACAAATAGCAAATTTAATAAATTCTGAGAATTTTTTATCAAAAGTTCTAGAGATTGATATTGATGGAAAAAAAGAAAAAGTTCTTCCAAGAGATGTGGCGTATCACGTCATTTCTGAAGAGCCCATTCATATCGACTTCATGAGAATAGTGTCGGGTAAAAAGATAGTTATAGAAATTCCAGTAAAATTCATCAATCATCCAGACTCACCAGGTTTAAAGAGAGGTGGCGTTCTAAATATCGTTAGAAGAAAAGTAGAATTAAAGTGCCCTGCTGAAAATATTCCTGACGACATAATAATTGACTTAGCGGGAACTGATATTGGTACAAGTATTAAAATTTCTTCGGTAAAACTTTCGGAAAATGTGGTGCCTACAATAACAGATCGAGACTTTGTAATCGCTACAGTCGCTGCTCCAACAGTTATCAAAGAACCTGAGAAACCAGCTGAGGAAACAACGGAAGGTGCTGAAGGTGAAGCTCCAGCAGAAGGAGCGGAGGCAGCTTCAAAAGATGGAGAAGCGTCTAAAAAAGACGAAAAAGGAAAAGAAGCAGCTACGGGAGATAAAAAAAGCACTGGTGACAAAAAACCTGAAGAAAAAAAAGCTGCTGATAAAAAACCTGCTGAAAAGAAATAAACTATATGCTTTTACTTGTTGGACTAGGAAATCCAGGCTCAAATTACACTAATACTAGACACAACATTGGTTTTAAAATTATTGATGCAATTAATTCACATTTTAAATTATCAAAACAAAAACCAAAATTTAAAGGTCTTTTAACCACTGGTAATATTGAGTCTAAAAAAATCTACGCAATTAAACCTCTCACCTTTATGAATAATTCTGGAACCGCTATTAAAGAATTAATAGATTATTTTAAAATTGATGCTAAGGACGTTTTTGTTTTTCATGACGACCTAGATATTGATTTTGGAAAAATAAAAGCTAAGTTTGGTGGTAGCAGCGCAGGTCACAATGGAATAGAGTCTATTGATAAATTTATTGGAAAAGATTACTCAAGAGTAAGAATAGGAATCGGTCACCCAAAACAAAAAAAAAGTGTTAATAACCATGTTTTAGAAGACTTCAAAGAAGATGAAGAAGAGAAAATTAAAGAAATTGCCGACAATATTGTTAAGTTAATTCCAACTCTTATAGACAAAAAAATAGATCTTTTTTCAAGCAAAGTTAATCAAAACCTTAATGGGATTTAAATGTGGAATTGTTGGGCTTCCTAACGTTGGAAAGTCTACACTGTTCAATGCTTTAACAGCCTCAAAAAATGCTGAAGCCGCTAATTTTCCATTTTGCACCATAGACCCTAATATAGGCATAGTAGACGTAATTGATGAAAGATTGGATCAATTATCAAATCTATCGAATTCCAAAAATAAGATTTATACAAATATAACATTTGTAGATATTGCGGGTTTGGTCAAAGGAGCTTCAAAAGGAGAAGGGTTAGGAAACAAATTTTTATCTCATATCAGAGAGGTAGATGCGATAATTCATTTAGTAAGATGTTTTGAGTCAGAAAAAATTACTCACGTAAATTCAGAAATCAATCCTCTTAATGATTTAGAAACTATTAATACTGAAATTATCTTATCAGATATAGATATCATTCAAAAAAAACTCGAAAAAAGTAAAAAAAAATTACTCAGTTCAAAAGATATCAATATTTTAGAAGATAAATTAAAACAATTAAACCAAGGAAAAAACATAGTGCTTGAAGATAAAAATGAAGAAAGGTTTTTAACAAGCATTGGTTTACTAAGTATAAAACCAAAAATTATTGTTTGTAATATTGATGAGAAAAATTTGGCAAATGGTAATAAATTTACAGAATTGGTAAAATCTAAATATTCTAATGAAAAAGTTATAGTTATCTGTGCAGATATAGAAGATCAAATAATGGGCTTAAATAAAGATGAAAGGGAAATATTTATGAAAGAAGTTGGCCTTAATAAAACTGGTTTAAATCAATTGATAAGAGAAGGCTATGATCTTCTAGGCCTTGATACTTTCTTTACGTCCGGCCCTAAAGAGAGTAAAGCTTGGACAATAAAAAAAAATACTTTGGCTCCTAAAGCAGCTGGTGTAATTCATACTGATTTTGAAAAAAACTTTATTAGAGCTGAAGCTGTTTCGTGTGAAGATTTCATAAAATATGGCAGTGCCGAAAAATGTAGAGAAAACGGAAAATTGAGGATTGAAGGCAAAGACTATATTGTGAAAGATGGAGATGTTTTATATTTCAGAGTCAATCCTTGACCATATTTTCTTCATGCTTAAGTAAACTAATACTGTTAAAAGAATAAGATAGATTATTACTTTCACCCCAGTTCTATGTCTTTCTTCCAGTTCAGGTTCAGCAGCCCAGGATAAAAAAGTTGTGACATCTTTCGCCATCTGATTTACACTAGCTTCTGTGCCATCGGCATACTCTACGATTCCCTCTGATAATGGGGATGACATTTTGATTTTATTTCCTATCATATACTTGTTGTAATAAACACCATCATCCAATTCCATTCCAGCTGGTGGATCTTCGTATCCTACTAGTACTGAGTAAATGTAATTTGATCCTCCTGGCCTAGCCTTTACCAAGACAGACATATCAGGAGGATAAGCTCCCCCATTAGCTGCAATTGAAGCGTTAACATTTGGATAAGGACTCTTAAACTTATCTGACGGTCTGCCTGGTCTAGTGAACATTTCACCTTGACTATCTGGACCATCTTCAATTTCTATGCTGGCGGCTATCGCTTTTACCTCGGCTTCAGAAAATTCAGGCCCCCCAGGCTCACCCAAATTTCTATAGCTGAGATATTGCATTGAATGACAAGAGGAACATACCTCCTTGTAAACTTGAAATCCTCTTTGTAGTGAGGCTCTATCAAATTTTCCTGTTAAACCTTTAAAACTCCAATCAACCTTGATTGGATCTATTTGTTCAGCGGAGAAAATAGTATTAGGGATAAAGGTTATTGTCAGAATACTTAATATCTTTGTAAAATTAAATTTTGCCATTATCCTTCTTAGCTAAAGATGGTTCTGCACCTCCACCGGTCAGAACTGGTTCGGATATACTCATAGGTATTGGATCAGTTTTTTCAAATAATCCCACCAATGGCATCACAACAATAAAATGTAAGAAGTAATATACTGTTCCAACTCTAGCTAAAACTAAATAGATGCCTTCAGCAGGCATTGCACCCATGTATCCAAGCATTAGAACGTCTATAACAAATATCCAATAAAATTGTCTATAGATTGGTCTAAATACTGCGGATCTAACTTTAGATGTATCGAGCCATGGTAAAACAAAAAGAATGAATATTGCACCGAACATTAATATAACTCCACCAAGTTTATCTGGCACTGATCTTAAAATTGCATAAAAGGGTAATAGATACCACTCTGGCACAATATGTGCTGGAGTTACTAATGGATTTGCCGGAATGTAATTATCTGAGTGACCTAAAACATTTGGGGTAAAAAATACAAAGCCAGCGAACACAATCATAAAAAGTAATAATGCGAATGTATCTTTTATAGTTATATAAGGATGAAAAGGCACAGTATCTTTAGATGGTTTTTTTATATCTATTCCAACTGGATTATTATTTCCTGGAACGTGTAAGGCCCAAATATGCAGAACTACTAGTCCCAAAATTAAAAATGGAATTAAATAATGTAGACTAAAAAATCTATTCAAAGTCGGGTTATCGACAGAATAAGCTCCCCATAACCAAGTTGTTATGCTATCGCCAACTAATGGAATGGCACTAAATAAATTTGTAATTACTGTCGCTCCCCAAAAACTCATCTGTCCCCAAGGAAGAACATAGCCCATAAATGCTGCTGCCATCATTAATAAATAAATCATTAAACCTATAATCCATATTACTTCCCTTGGTGACTTGTAAGATCCATAAAATAAAGATCTAAAAATATGAATGTAAACTGCCAAGAAAAACATAGACGCCCCATTGCTATGAATATACCTAATTAACCATCCATAATTTACGTCCCGCATAATGTGCTCAACACTTGCAAATGCTAAATCAGCGTGAGCAACGTAGTGCATAGCCAAAACTATTCCTGTAATAATCTGTGTTAATAAACAAAAAGTAAGTATTCCTCCAAAAGTCCACCAGTAGTTAAGATTTTTAGGGGTAGGATAGTCTGTTAAATGCGCTCCTAAAGTTAAAAGTGGTAAACGATCATTAAACCATTTTCCTGCTTTTGACTTGGGTTTATATTCATGCTCACTCATAATTTATCCTATCTTAATAGTATTGTTATCAACAAATTCAAACTTAGGTATTTCCATATTTTTTGGCGCAGGTCCTTTTCTAATCCTTCCTGAGACATCGTAGTGTGATCCATGACAAGGACAAAACCAGCCTTTGTAATCTCCTTTATCTTTTAAAGGAACACATCCAAGATGAGTGCAAACACCTAACATTACTAACCATTCATCTTTACCCTCTTTTACCCTTTCCTCGTCTTTTTGTGGATCAGGCAAATCGTCCATGCTAACTGCACGAGCTTCTGCTATTTCATCGGGTGTCCTTCTTTTTAAGAAAACAGGTTTTCCTCTCCATAATACTGTAATCGATTTCCCAGGCTCTACATTGCTGATATCGACTTCGGTTGTTGCTAAAGCTTGTTGAGCTTTATCAGGATTCATTTGATCGATTAAAGGCCAGACTACAGCGCCAAGACCGACTGCTCCAACCGTGTAGCTAGCAGTAAATAAAAAATCTCTTCTATTAACGTTTTTTTCTTCTTTGCTCATTTATGTATGTGTTTATAATGCAATTATTAAATAAGACTAAATAATTCTATTTTCTAGGGTCAGAATGACACATAAATATAGTAAATTAGGGCATAATAATGCACATAGCACTCTATAAACCAGACATTCCTCAAAATACTGCGGCTATAATTAGGCTAGGAGCTTGTTTAAATTTAAAAATTCATATTATTGAACCTTGTGGCTTTAATATTAATGACTCTAGATTTAAAAGAGTAGTGATGGATTATATTGGAATTAGTAAAATTTTCAAATACGAAGATTATGAAATGTTTATTAAAAAAAACAAAAAATTTAGAGTAGTTCTTATGACAACTAAAGCGAAAAAATCTTACCTTGATTTTAAATATAAAAAAAAAGATATACTTTTATTTGGTAGAGAAAGCGCTGGAGTTCCAAAAAATATTCACAAAGATATAGAACATAAGCTTAAAATTCCTATGATGAAGAAAGCAAGATCTTTAAATGTTGCTATTAGTGCAGCGATCTCGGTTTCTGAAGCGATGCGACAAATCAAATTATTAAAATGATAAATTTAGACTTTAGAAAAAAAATGGCAGATAGTTGGTTCTCCTATTTACAAACACAGATTTGCAAAGAATTTGAAAATTTAGAGAAAGGAAACGTAAAGTTTAAAAAAAGAATTTGGAAAAAACAAATTAATAAAGAAGGAGGTGGAACTTCCTTTTTATTAACAAACGGAAATATATTTGAAAAAGTTGGAGTAAATAAGTCGACCGTTTCCGGGAAATTTAAAAAAAATTTTAGATCTAAAATACTTGGTGCTAAAAAAGACGGTAAATATTGGGCCTCAGGAGTGTCAGTTGTTGCACATATGAAAAATCCAAAAATTCCTGCAATACACTTTAATTCTAGATTTATCGTAACTACAAAAGAATGGTTTGGTGGTGGGATGGATGTAACTCCAAGTCATGAAGATAAAAAAGAAAAATTATTTGTTCATTCAATGTTAAAAAAAATTTGCAAACAAAATGGAAAAAATTATAATAAGTATAAAAAATGGTGCGATAAATATTTTTTTTTACCACACAGAAATGAACCAAGAGGTATAGGTGGTATTTTTTTTGATTATGAAAAAAAAAATTGGACTAAAAATTTTAAATTTGTAAGAGAGCTAGGTATAGGATTTATAGATATTTCAAAAGCCATAATTGATAAGAAAAAAAAATATAAATGGACAAAAAAAGATAAACAAATACAACTCTTGAAAAGAGGAAGGTATGTTGAATTTAATCTTTTATTTGATAGAGGTACAAAGTTTGGATTAAACAGTGGTGGGAATGTTGAGTCTATTTTAATGTCCCTTCCACCTCAAGCTAAATGGTAAATAATGGAAAAAGAACCTATAACAGTTAAAGGTCTAGAAAATTTAAAATCTGAGTTAGAAGATTTGAAAAATGTTCAAAGACCAAAAATAGTTGAGGCAATAGCTGAAGCGAGATCACATGGTGATCTGAAAGAAAATGCTGAATACCATGCTGCTAAAGAGCAACAAGGTTTAATCGAAGGACGAGTGCTGGCTATCAATGATTTAATTGCTAGAGCAAATGTGATTGATGTTACGAAAATTGAAAATGAAGGCAAAGTAATTTTTGGTTCAACAATTAATGTTTTTGATCTAGAAACAAATAAACAAATTTCTTACAGATTAGTTGGTCAAGACGAAGCGGATATTAAAAAAAATTTGATTTTTTACAAAAGTCCAATTGGTAAAGCGTTAATCGGTAAAAATAAAGGTGATATGGTTGTTGTAAATACTCCTTCGGGTGAAAGAAATTTTGAAATAAAAGATGTTCAGTATATTTAGTTGCTGTTATCTTTAATTATTTTCAAAATTTGTTCCTCTTTTAATTCAAAGTTGTTCTTTAACCACTCCTCTTTTAATAGTCTCAAAACTTTTCCCATTATTAAACCCTCTTCAATACCTTTACCTTTAAGATAGTTTCCGTCAATTGGGAACTCGGGGAGTGAGGTGCCATCTATCATTTTAGAAATCTTCAAAAAATCTGCTAATTTAATTTTTTTGTTATTTAAAAAATTAAATAGATTTAATGCTTTGATGTGATTTTTTCCATAATTAAAGATATTCTTTTTTAGATCTTTTAAAAAAAAATTTTTGTTTTCTCTAATATTTAAAAAATTTTGAGCAAATACATTCATTTTGTTTCTCAGGTCATTAGAAATCTTATACTTGTGTGAGAAATATTCGTGATTATCTTTATCATCAACTATTAGTATTGATAAAAGATCATCTTTATCGATAAAAGGTTTTTTAGGAATAATATCTAATTTCTTTAATCTTTCTAAATACTTAAATTCTGGGAAAATTAATAAAAAAATTTCTTTTAAAATTTCATTTTTTTCTAGTTTATAAAAGTTTTTAGATTTCAAAATTTTATGCAGTTCTAGAAATATTCTCTCTTTAGAAATTTGCTTAATGCCATTTAGATTTAATTTAAGTGCTACGATTGTTGATTCTTCAATTTTATTTTGAAAATCAATTGAAAACCTTATAAATCTTACTATTCTTAAATAGTCTTCCTCAATTCTTTTTTGAGGATCACCAATAAATTTTACAATGTTATTTTCTAAATCTTTTTTTCCTAACTGTGGATCAAAGATGTTGCCATAAGTGTCTAAATAAATTGCATTAATTGTGAAATCTCTCCTATTAGAATCTTCCTTCCAGTTATCTGTATATTCAACTTCGGCATGTCTTCCATCTGTGGTTATATCTTTTCTTAACGTAGTTAACTCTAATTTTAATTTGTCTAAAATAAGTGTTACAGTTCCATGTTTGATGCCGGTATCGATCACATTGAATTTTGTGTCTTTAAATTTCTCTTTTACTTGATCAGGTGTTAACGATGTTGCGATATCTATATCATCTATTTTTTCACCCATTAAATATTTACGAACACAGCCGCCAACATACATAGCGTTAACGGGTGTTTTGGGGAAATCTTCTTGAAGTTTTTTAAAAACAAATTTTAAATCTTTATTCTTATAAAAAGGAAAAAATTTTTGTCTTATTTTTTGAATTAATTTAGAATTCAACATATTTATTGGCTGGGGCACTAGGATTCGAACCTAGGATGGCGGTATCAAAAACCGCTGCCTTACCGCTTGGCTATGCCCCAATATAAGTTTTGATATATCATAAATATTTAAATTTAAATAGTTTTTGCGACTGAAACCCAATATTTAGGATATTTTGACCTAATCCAGTTTAACCCAGCATCAGCTGTTTTTTTGCTTTGAAAAATACCATAACAAACAGATCCAGATCCGGTCATTCTTGAAAAATAGCATCCTCGTAATTTACTAACATCATTTATTAATATTTTTATTCGTTTAAACCTTTTTTTAATGAGTAACTCTAAAGCGTTATTTTTTTTAGATATAAATTCAATGAATTTTTTTTTATTGTTGGTCCTGTAATATTTCTCTTTAGGCTTAAATAAACTTTTGTTTACTTTTGAATATGCTGTCTTTGATGAACATCTAATATATGGGTATATTAACAAAACATAAAATTGATGGTTTTTTTTAAATCGTATTACTTCTTCTAAATTTGGTAAAAAACCTTGTTTGCTGAAAAATAACTTAAAATCTGTCCCAATTTTTTGTTCAAATTTTTTCAACAATTTTTTATTAAATCTCTTTTTAATAAAGTATCTTGCTAAATATGCTGCATTACTAGATCCTCCACCCATACCACCGAACACTGGTATTTTTTTATTTATTGATACTGAGTAAAAATTTGATACTAGATTTTCATTTCTTAAAACTTTAAATGTATTAATTATTGAATTATCTTTCAAATTGACATATTTAGCAAATTTTCCATAAAACCTTATTTTATCCTTATTGCCATTGATCTTCCTAATCTTGATTAAATCAAAAAGGTTTAATAAGCAATAATATGTTTGAATGTCGTGTAATTTAGTCCTCTTAAATTTCTTATTAATATTAAGTGACAAGTTTATTTTTGAAAAAGATTTCAAAATCATTAAATTTAAAGGCCAGAAGTTAATTTATTTTCGACACTTTGTTTCATTTCGTCTTCGATATCCTCGAGACTTAATACATAATTCCAAAAATACCTAGCCTGTATTTTTTCTCCATTCATCCAAAGTGCATCACCATAATGATCATTTACCACAGGATCAGCAGGCATTAATTCAACAGCCGATTGTAGTTGTAGTTTTGCGTCTTTATATCTTTTAAGTTTAAACAATGCCCATCCTAAAGAATCAATAATGTAAGGGTCATTAGCTTTTAAGTCATTTGCTTTTTCTAACATCTTTAAAGACTTTTCAATTTTAACTCCTTGTTCTATCCATGAGTATGCAAGATAATTAATAACATAAGCTTGGTTTGGGCTTACTTTTAAAGATGCAAGTAAATCTTTTTCAGCTTTCTTCCATTCTCCTATTCTCTCATAAGCAACGCCCCTACCATCCTTGACATCAGGATACAAAGGATGAGTTTCACTTATCTTATTAATTATATTGGTATAAACTTTGATTGACTCCTCGAATTTGTCATTGTTTTTTAAAAATCTAGCAAAATCATACGTTTCATAGATATCTTTTTTTGATAACTTTTCGAAAGTGTTTTTAATAAGTTTTAAAGCTTTTTCGTCCTTGTTTTCCTCAATCAAAATTTTAGCGTTTTGTTTAGCGCTATACCAAAGAAAAGCTTCGCCGTGCCTTCCTATATCATTATAAATTTTTTTTGCTTCATCAAATTTATTAATCTTAAAAAAATTTTCAGCCAATAATGCGTCAAAAGAATAAAAATTTTTATTTAAAAATTTTGCTAAATTTAAATAAAAATTTGAAGATTTATATAAGTTTTGTAAAGATAAAGCATTTGCTGAAATATAAAAAATTTCAGCGACTACATTCGTTAAATTTTCACAATTGAATTCATTTTTATATTTTTTGTTAACGAGGTCTAATTTCAATTGATTTAATAGTAGATTTCTCGGATACAGTTTAAGCGAAGAGTCTATTATTATTTTAGCTTCTTCATATTTATTTTTATTTGATAAATATTTTGCATGAAAATAGTTATATCTTGAGAAATCAACTTCTTTGTTTGAAGTGAGGTCCTCGAAATAAAATCCAGTTTTTGGACTTTTAAAAAAACAATGTAAAAAAATATTTTGGATACGTTTCAAATTTTCAAGTCTTGGATCAATTAAATCAATTCTTTTTTTAGCTTCAGTCAGACTTAATTCATTAAAGTTAACCCAGTTTGAAAGTGAATTTACAATAAAATTATCAAGTATTGATTTATCTTTATAGTCTTTTAAGTTAGAAAAATACTTATTTGCTAACAAATAATTTTTATCTTTTAAGTAATAAATTCCAATGATCAAATCACTTTCGAAATTATTTAGTCTTGCTTTTTCTAATTTCTTAGAAAAATGAAATGCCTCATTAAACCTGCCAAGATTAACCAACGAGTGTAAGTATTTTATAGAATAGCTAGGATGATTACTCTCAAGACCTTCAAGATTTCTTAAATAACCATATGATTTGCTATACTGATTATCATTTAAGAGTATAAGTCCTGAAAAATAATCAGAAATGAAACTTGCCTTTTCAAATTTATCCAGATTCTTAGCTTGAAGTGTGGAAAAAAAAATGGTGATAAATAATGTTCGTAATATTATTTTGTAGATAAATCTAATAATGTACATAAGTTTCCATGATTAAAAAAATTAATAGTAAAACAATTAAGTTATTAAAATATTACAATCTAATAAATTTTAATTTAATTTACAATAATAAGGCAATAAATAGATTTCAAAAAGACAATTTTGAAATATCGGAGGATAAACTTAAAAGCTTAGATATATTAAAAAAATCAATCATTAATATTAAAAATTGTGATTTAAAAAAACAGGCTAAAAATATTGTATTTTGTGATGGTAACCCAAAATCAAAGATTATGCTTATTGGTGAAGCTCCAGGGGCTAATGAGGATCTTGAGGGACTACCTTTTGTTGGAAGAGCTGGAATTTTGTTGGATAAAATGTTGAAGTCAATAAATTTGGATAGAAAGAAAGTCTATATATCTAATATTATAAATTACCGACCGCCAGATAACAGAAGGCCGACTGATGAGGAAATTAAAAGATATCTTCCATTTATAACGAAACATATTGAAATTATAAATCCAAAGATCTTAGTCTTGCTTGGAAGTACAGCTATGAACGCATTAATTGGGAATGAAGTTGTTATATCTAAAATGAGAGGAAAATGGATTGAAAAAAAGTTTGGGAGCTGCAAAACTTCAGTAATTGTTACATTTCACCCAGCTTTTTTAATGAGACAGCCATTACAAAAAAAGATGGCTTGGATTGACTTAAAAATGATAAGAGATAAAAAAATCTAACAGATAAATTGAAAAATAAATTAATCACTGCAGGAGTTGATGAGGTTGGAAGAGGATGTCTTGCTGGCCCAGTAGTTTCTGCTGCTGTAATACTTAAAGAAGGAATAAACTTAGATCTTTTAAAAGACTCTAAGAAAATTACTTTTAAAAAGAGAATAGAAATTTCAGAGCATATAAAATCTTATTCTTATTACGCTATTGGACTAGCATCTGTAGATGAAATTCTAGATTTAAATATTTTACAAGCTTCATTGTTATCGATGAAAAGGGCTTTAGAACAATTAACTGTTAAACCAGATTTAACCTTAATAGATGGAAACTTTGCCCCAAGTGACTTAAAAAATTATAAAACAATAATTAACGGTGATGAAAAAGTTAAAGTAATTAGTGCAGCCTCAATTATTGCAAAGGTATATAGAGACAACTTAATGATTAAGCTATCTGAGAAGTTCTCAAATTATGCTTGGGAAAATAATTTTGGTTACGGTACTAAAGCTCACCTAGATGGATTAAAGAAATACGGTGTAACCTCACATCATAGAAAAGGTTTCAAACCCATACACAAGATATTGTCGAACTAAGAATCTCTAACACAAGAGGACTCATTTTATTATCAAAAGGGTTTGACCCTAGATTCAATTTCGAGTTGAATCTAAAAAATGTTAAATTTTTCAAACCAAATCATTAATGGAGATTGTTTAAAGGAAATAAAAAAAATTCCTGATAAGTCTTTTGATTTAGTTTTTGCTGATCCACCTTACAACATGCAAATAGGAGAAAAATTAACTCGTCCAGATGCAAGTAAAGTGAATGGGGTAAATGATAAGTGGGATCAATTTAATAGTTTCAAACATTACGATGAATTCTGCATTACTTGGCTTAATGAATGTAAAAGAATTCTAAAAGATAATGGAAGTATTTGGGTAATAGGATCATATCATAATATTTTTAGATTAGGTTACCACTTGCAAAATTTAGATTACTGGTTGCTTAACGATATTATCTGGAGAAAAAATAATCCTATGCCTAATTTTAGAGGAACTAGATTTACTAACGCACATGAAACTCTTATCTGGGCTTCAAAAAATAAAAAATCAAAGTATACTTTTAATTATCAATCGTTAAAATGCTTAAATGATGACTTACAGATGAGATCAGACTGGACATTACCTATTTGTAACGGAAAAGAGAGACTAAAGAAAAACGGAAAAAAAATTCATTCTACGCAAAAACCAGAGGCACTTTTACATAGAATTATTTTAGCTACCACAAACAAAGGTGATGCCATCTTTGATCCATTTTTAGGTACTGGGACAACAGCAGTAGTAGCTAAAAAATTGGGTAGAAAATATTTTGGAATAGAAAGAGATAAAAAGTATTTCAAAGCTGCAGGTGAACGAATAAAAAGAACTAAGGTAATTGAGGATGAATATTTAGATACTATTGAAAACAATAAATCAAAACCAAGAATACCTTTTGGTTCTTTAGTGGAACTAGGAATATTAAAGCCAGGTACTACCCTATTTGACTCTAAAAAAAAGATTAATGCTAAAATTATGGCTGATGGAAGTATTAAATATAAAGATTCAGAAGGCTCAATTCATAAAGTGGCAGCAACAATTATGGGAGCGGAAAGCTTTAATGGTTGGACTTATTGGCATTGTAATATTAATGGATCCACTGTTGTAATTGATAGTTTAAGACAAAAATTTATCTCAGAAACTAAAGTTTAATTCTTATAAACTTTACCTAGGTATCTTTTTACAAAAAATTTACGTTTTACCAAAAACTTCAAAAATAGATTTCTAACGTTTTGCATAATTTTACTTGAAAAGTGAAATGCAAAGAAATTAAAATTTGATCTACTTCTAATAATTTTTGCTCTTTTTGATCTAATTTCAAAATAATTATTTTCTTTATCAAGCTTATCTTTTGTCAACAAATTGAATATTTCATAAGCACTTTCTATAGACTGTCCAGCACCTTGTGCGAGTGTTGGCAAAAACCCATTAAAAGCATCTCCAATATAAAATACCTTTTTATTAGAAGAAGGAATTATTTTTGGACTAAAATATAAAGGCCATGTTTTAATTTCATTCTCAAATATATTTTTTAATTTTGGATTTTGTTTTAAAACTATTTCTTGAATTAAATGTTTGATATTATCAGGTTCATATTTTTTACATCTCATTATACAAACCATATTAAGTTCTTTTTTTTTATTTATTGGATAAAGAACAATATGACTGTTACTTCCTAGCATTAAACTAATATTTTCCTCATTTATATCTAATTCAGATTTCGAATTTAATATTAGTCTTACAGCTACAGCTTTCTTAAATTTTGGCTCTATTTTTTTCTTTTCAAAAAAAGATCTTGTATTAGAAAATATTCCATCAGCAGCAACCACGAAATCCACAAGATCATTTGTGTTATCATCAAATTTTATTAAAACTTTATCTTTTAATTCTGATACTTCTTTTATTTTTTTTCCAAATCTTAAATGCTGAGTATAAATATCTTCTTTTAGAAATTCAATTAAAGTTGATCTTTTAAGAGTGGTATATTTTGAGTCGATACTATTAAATTTAGATAAATTTAAATCACATATTTTTTCATTTTGAATATTATAAAAATCTATTGTTTTTGGATAAAATACATTTTCATCATTTATTTTATTAAAGTTAATTTGACTCAAAATTTTTACACTATTTATTGCTAATTGAATACCGTAACCCTCTTCAAGAGATAAACTTTCTTCTCTTTCATAAACCATGAATTCATGGTCTGTAAATTTTTTTATTAAATTAGCTAAAGTCAATCCAGCAATTCCAGCTCCAATTATTGCAATTTTTTTTTTCATTAAAATAAAGTTGAAACTTGTCTGAATACTTTTTTAGTAAAACTCGGAACAAATTCTTTATTGTTCTCTAGAGAATACCAATTATACGAAGATGGAATTTTATCTGAAAACTTATAATATAAATTTATATTTAATTCTAAATTTGATATCGAGTTTTTATATTTCTTTAAAAATTTCCAATTTTTAGTATCAACAAAACAATTTGTCTCTTCAATTCTAGGAAGATTGAAATTTTTAAGAAAACCTAATTGGTTTTTTTTGGTTAATGCTATTTGTTTACTCTTATTAATGTAACAAAAAATATTGTAATCTTTTTTCTTTACCATTTTTTTTTTTGACGCTTTAATTTTATTTGAAGATTTAAAGTACTTGCACGTTTTCTTCAAACAACATGATACACAATTTGGGTTTTTTGGCTTACACACTAATGCTCCAAATTCCATTATTCCCTCAACAAAATCTGAATTTCGATTTGTTTTGAAAAGCTTACTTTTATTCAATAAAATTATTTTTTCGAAATTAACTTTTTTTACTTCTTTATTTAATAATCTTGAAAATATTCTTTTCACGTTACCGTCAATAGCAATAGTAGGCTGATCATGCACCAATCCTAATAAAGCATTGCCAGTATATTCTCCAATTCCAGGAAGTTGTTTGATTTCATTAATAGTTTTAGGAAGTTTAAAATTATAATTTTTTACTAATAATTTAGAACATTTTAATAAATTCCTTGCTCTTCTATAATAACCAAGTCCTTCCCACAATTTTAGGATTTCTTTTTCACTAGATTTTGATAAATCCTTTAAAGTTTTATATTTTTTTGTAAATCTATCAAAATATGGAATAACTGTTTTTACTTGAGTTTGTTGGAGCATAAATTCACTTAAAAGTCTGTAATAAAGCTTTTTTTTTGATTTTTTGCTAACACGCCATGGGAGGTTGCGTTTATTATTATCATACCAACCTAGAATTTTATTTGATAAATTAGTATTAAAATGCATAACCGAGAGAATAGTAAATTAAAGATTTTCACACAAGGGTTACGGCCTTTTTCAAGCGCTATTCCTAAAACATTAAAAAAATATTTGAAGAAGAGTGGTTATAACTATTCTAATATTGTTGATAACTGGACAAAAATGGTAACAAAAAAAATTTCAGACTCAAGTTATCCAATTACAGTCAAAATGGGTAAAGAAATGAAAAATGGTACTTTAGTGCTAAATGTACTTCATGGCAAAGAGTTAGAGATCGAATACTCAAAAAAAGAAATTATAGACAAAATTAATAGTTTTTTTGGATACGACTGTATTAAAAAGATAGAATTAAAAATAGTACAAGAAAAAAAAAAGAACGAAAATATTCAAGTCACAAAGATTAAAAATTTTGAAAAATTAAATAAAAAAATTAATAATTTGTATGACAATCAACTTAAGAATTCCTTAAATAACTTACTAAAAGCGTTCAATGGAAAAAATAAATAAATATTTTTTAAAAGTGTTATTGTTTATTTTGCTATCGACAAATGTATTGGCAGAAAACAAAATATTAAAGATAGGGTCTAATGATGCAAAAATTTCTATAAAAGTTTTTTCATCACTGACTTGCCCTCACTGTGCAAATTTCCATATGAATATTTTTGAAAATTTGAAAAAAGATTATATTGATAAAGGATTGGTAAAGTTTGAACATCACAGTTTTCCATTAGATCTTGCAGCCCTTAATGCGGAGATCATAATAAGGTGTCATAACGATAATATTGGAAGATTTCAATTACTAGGAGAAATTTATAAAAAACAGAGTCAATGGGCTGTTGGATCTGATATAAATATAATTAACGAATCCTTGAAGAAAATTGGTTTAAAAAATGGTTTGAGCCAGGAAAAAATGGACAAATGTTTGCTTAATGAAAATTATCAGGATCAAATTTTAAATGAGAGAATTGATGCTCAAAAGAAATATAAAATTGAGTCAACTCCAACAGTTTATATTAATGAAAAAAAATACGATGGAAAACATGAATACAGCTCTTTTAAAAAAGCAATTGAAAAACAAATTTAAATGAAATTTAAAAAATTAGAAATAAACGGCTTTAAATCATTTTCCGAAAAAACATCCATTGTAATAGAAGATGGTTTAACAGGTGTAGTGGGTCCTAATGGATGTGGTAAATCTAATATAGTAGAGTCATTAAGATGGTGTATGGGCGAAAACTCAGCAAAAAGTATGAGAGGGACAGGTATGGAAGATGTTATATTTTCTGGAACTTCTAATAGACCATCAAAAAATATTTCTGAAGTTGCTTTATTGCTAGATAATAAAGACAAAGATGGTCCGACCCAATACAATGATTTAGATGAAGTAACAATCAAAAGAAAAATAGAGAAAGATAAAGGTTCCAAATACTATATTAATAATAAAGAAGTAAGGGCGAAAGATGTCCAAACTTTTTTTGCTGACTTATCTACTGGTGCACACTCCCCTTCTTTAATAAGCCAAGGAAGAATTGGTCAACTCGTAACAGCAAAACCAATTGAAAGAAGGTCTATTCTTGAAGAAGCTGCTGGTATTTCGGGGATCCATGCAAGAAGACAGGAAGCTGAGACGAGATTAAACGCTGCTGAAAATAATTTAAAAAGAGCTGATGAACTAAAAAAACAACAACAAAAACAATTGGATAATCTAAAGAAACAAGCAGAAGAGGCAACTAAATATAAAGAAATATCTGAAGAAATAAAAAAGATTGAGTCTGGATTATATTTTTTAAAAATTGAAGAAATTGAAAAAGACAAAAGCGAAATAACTGAAAAACTAAGTGAACTTGATGATGAAATAAGTGCTATTAATATTGACTTAAACCATAACAACAATCTTTTAGATGAAGAAAACAAAAAACTTGCTCCTTTAAGAGACAAAAAAATGGAAAGTGCAGCAAAATTACAAAAGCTAAATTTAGATATTACAAGTTTAGATGATGAAGAAAATAGAGTTAAATCGCTTCAAGTAAAATTAGACAAATCTATAAGAACAATAGAGTCTGATTTAGAACGAGAACGAAGCATTTCATTGGATGCAGAAATTAACGAAAAAAGAATTTTAAAAGAAAAGGAAGAATTGCTAAAAACAGAGAATGAATTAATTGAAGTTGAGACAACGTCTTCAAAAGAATTGACTAATTCAAAATCAAATTTGGATAATCTACAAGCTCAACTCGATACAATGCTTAATGAAATTGAAAAATTTATTGATCAAGAAAAAAAAATAACTAAAAGTATTTTTCAAGAATTAAAAGCATTGGTAAAAAAAATTACCTCTTCGCAGGAAGAGTATGCAGAGAAGTATGGAAAAAACAAATCGATACAAAGTGATTCTATTAAAAGAAAAGAAAGAATTAAAAACATTGATGTTGAATTAGAAAATTGGAGAAATTTAAAGTCAAACTCAGAAAAAATGGTTTCTGAACTAAATGAAAGAAAAAAGAAGATTCTATCAGAAATAGAAGAGAATAAAAAAAATCCTGAACGTATTGCAACTTCAAAAGGGCAAAATATACAAAATCTTGAAAACACAAAAAAAAGAAATGAAGAAATCGAATTAGAACTTATTGAAGTTGAAAAAAAACACTCTGCTATAAATGAAAATCTTAAGGAAATTATTTCTAAGCTATCTAACTTAAAAGAAAGTAAAGCAAGAAATGAGGCAACTATTGAGGGAATGGAAAATAGAAAAAAAGATCTTTTATATTCAGTAAAAAATGAGCTAAATATTGATAACGAGACATCTTTGTTTGCTAACTCTGACTTAACTAATTTATCAAAGGAAGAACTTCCTAGTATCGAAACTCAGTCACAAAAAGTAGAAAAAATTAAAAAACTGAGAGAGTCATTAGGGTCAGTCAATCTTCGTGCTGATGAGGAAACAAAGAAATATGAAATGGAAATTAAAAAAATGGAAGATGATAGAGTTGATCTCTATTCTGCTATTGTAAAATTAAAAACTAGTATTGATGAACTTAATCAGAAAGGTAGGGAAAGACTTTTAGATGCATTTACTAAAGTAAATAGAAAATTTAATGAAGTTTATACCAAGCTTTTTAGTGGTGGCACTGCCAAAATAGAATTAGTAGACTCAGACGATCCTTTAGAGGCAGGTTTAGAAATGTTTGTTTCTCCACCAGGAAAAAGGCTTCAATCAATAACTTTGCTGTCTGGTGGTGAGCAAGCGCTGACTGCTTTATCTTTGGTTTTTGCCGTTTTTTTGGTAAATCCCTCGCCTATAAGCGTATTGGACGAAGTTGATGCTCCTTTAGATGATGCAAACGTAACTAGATTTTGTGCGTTGCTTGATGAATTAACAAAAATAACAAAAACCAAATTTATTATTATTACTCACCATGCATTAACAATGTCCAGAATGCACAGACTTTATGGAGTTACAATGGCAGAACAAGGGGTAAGTCAACTAGTTGCTGTGGATTTGCAAAAAGCAGAGGAGCTGGTAGCTTAGAATTTTCTTAATGAAATCTAAAGATGACTTTAAAACTCGCCTTAAAATTGCAAAGTCAAAGATAAAAAAAGATCCTTTATTTGAAACGCAAAAAAAGGGGTCTTTTATGGGTATTGCATTTAAATTAGGCACTGAATTAGTTGCGGCAGTTGCTGTTGGGACAATAATTGGGTTTATTTTAGACAGTTGGTTTGATACTAAACCTTGGTTAATAATAATTTTCTTTTTTTTGGGAGCAGCCGCGGGCATGTTAAACGTTATAAGAGCAGCTAACAAAATGCAGAAAAACGATTTATAGGTTATCTATGGCAAGCAATCCGATGCAACAATTTACTGTCCATAAAATTGGACCAGAAATAAAAATTGCAGGTGTAGATTTGTCTTTTACGAATGCAAGCCTTTTCATGATTATCAGTGCTTCGCTTATATTATTATTTTTGTATTTGGGATCAAAAGAAAGAAAAATTGTTCCTGATAAATTACAATTAATTGCTGAAATGAGTTATAACTTTGTCGCAAAAATGATCAGTGATACTGCAGGCTCGAAAGCTAAGCCATACTTTCCGTTTATTTTTAGTTTATTTATGTTTGTATTAATTTGTAATATGGTTGGGATGCTCCCATATTCTTTCACAGTTACAAGTCATATAATAGTGACTTTAATTATGGCTTTGTTTATTTTTATAGCAGTAACGGTAATAGGTTTTATAAAGCATGGCTTTAAATACTTAAGTATCTTTGTGCCAAGCGGTGTGCCAGTCGTTCTTTTACCGTTAATAACAATAATTGAAATTATTTCTTATTTAAGTAGACCTGTAAGTTTATCTGTAAGGCTTTTTGCAAATATGATGGCAGGTCACACAATGTTAAAAGTATTTGGAGGCTTTGTAGTAAGTCTTGGAATATTAGGCGGGTGGTTACCGCTTAGTTTTTCAGTAGCATTAACAGGTTTGGAAATTTTAGTTGCATTTTTACAAGCTTACGTTTTTGCAATTTTAACCTGTATCTATTTAAATGATGCACTAAATTTACACCATTAATTAAAGGAGGAAAAAATGGAGTTAGAAGCGGCAAAAATGATTGGAGCTGGATTGGCTGCAATCGCACTAGCTGGAGCTGGTGTAGGTATCGGAATAATTTTTGGTAACTACCTTTCTGGCGCAATGAGAAACCCGTCTGCAGCTCAAAAACAATTCCCTAATTTACTGTTAGGATTTGCTTTAGCAGAAGCAACGGGATTATTTGGACTTGTAGTAGCTTTGATTATTTTATTTGCATTTTAAATAATTAAATATGAAAAGTTTCTTAAGTTTTTTAACAACACTTGTTGTAACTAAAGCTGATTTGTTTGCAGCTGAGGCTGGAATGCCTCAGCTGGATCCTCAGTATTGGGCATCACAAGCTTTTTGGTTAATTTTAGTTTTCGCCATATTATACATTTCAATATCAAAATTTTACTTACCAAAAATCAAAGATAATCTTGATAATAGAGAAAACAAAATTAAAGAAGATTTAGAAAATGCACAAAAACATAGAGAACAATCAGAAAAGAAACTTCAAGAGTACGAAACTATCGTAGAAAATGCAAAAAAAGAAGTAGCTAAAATACTGCTGGAGTCAAAAAATAACTTAAACAAAGAAATTCAATCAAAAAAACAAAAAATAGAAAAAGAAATTGAAAACGAAATTATTAAAGCACAAAAAGAGATAATTGAAATGAAAAAAAATTCTATTACTTCAATAGAGATTATTTCAAAAAATATCGTATCAAAGATTATCGAAAATATATCCGGTGAAAAATTAAACGAGAGTAGTATTAAAGCTGTTGTTGAAGATATTTCAAAAAAAAATATAGATAGGTATCTATGACGATTGACGCAACTTTTTGGGTTACAGTATCTTTCTTTATATTTTTAGGAATACTTATATTTTTTAAAATTCCACAAAAAATTAGATTAGCTTTAGAACAAAATATCTCGGATATCAAAAAACAAATTAATGAAGCAGAAAAATTAAAAGAAGATGCAAAAAATATTTTGATAGAACATGAGAAAAAAATTAGCCATTCCAAAATTGAAGTTGATACAATGATAACTAAAGCAAATGAGCAAGCTGAGAAAAATGTTATAAAAACAAATGAAGATTTTCATAATATGATGGAAAATAGAAAGAAAAACGCTGAAGAAAGAATTAGACAACTCAAAAATCAAGCGCTTAAAGATGTTAAAAATGCTTCAGTTAAAATTGCTATTAAGTCTGTTGAAAAACTGATTAAAAACTCGCTTGATAAAAGCAAATTGGATAAAATTTATGCATCAAGTCTCGAGGAAACAAAATTAGCACTTAAGAAAAAATCCAGTTAGTATGGGCCATAAACAAAAATGGCAAAAAAAATAATAGTAATAGGTTCTGGTTTTGGTGGTCTGGCAGCTTCACTTAGACTAAAAGCTAAAGGTTATGATGTGACTTTGGTTGAAAAACATCCTGATTTAGGTGGTCGAGCTAGGGTTTTTAAAAAAGATGATTTTATTTACGATGGCGGTCCTACTGTAATTACTGCTCCATATTTATTTGAAGAATTATTTAATTTGTTCAACAAAAAAATTTCCAATTATGTTGAAATAGTCCCTTTAAATTTATGGTACAGGTTTGTGTTTAGTGATGGACAAACATTTGATTATTCTGGTGATGAAAAATCAATGGAAAGAGAAGTCAAAAAATTTTCAAGTAAGGATTTTGAAGGATATAATAATTTAGTTAATTTTACTGAAAAAATATTTAATAAAGGTTTCACAGATTTGTCTGATAAACCATTTAATAACATTAGTTTCATGATCAAACAAATTCCGGCATTATTAAGTTTGAAAAGTTATAAATCTGTGTACCAATTAGTTTCAAATTATATTTCAAATGAAAAGTTAAGGAGAGTGTTTAGTATGCATCCTCTTCTAGTTGGTGGTAATCCTTTTACTACAACTTCAATTTATACCTTAATTTTATTTTTAGAAAAAAAATGGGGAATACATTACTCAATGGGAGGAACTGGCAGTGTGGTCGATGCATTAGAAAAATTGATGAAAGAAGAAAATATAAGAGTTATTAAAGATGCTGAGGTAACTGAAATTATTTCTAATGACTATAAAGTGAAAGGAGTAAAAATAAATAATTCTAAAATTATTGATTGTGATTATCTTGTTTGCAATTCAGATCCTCCAAATGTGTATCAAAATTTAGTTAAATCAAAAAATAATTACAATTTTTTATTTAAACAAAAAATGAAAAGAATGGACTATTCTATGGGATTATTTGTTTATTACTTTGGATCAAAAAAACAATACAAAGATGTAGCGCATCATACAATTTATTTTGGAAATTCTTATGAAAAACATTTGGAAAAAATTTTTGAAGAAAAAGTTCTTTCAGATGATATTAGTTACTATTTGCATAGACCTTCGGCCACAGATCCTAATATGGCTCCAAATGGTCAAGATGCATTTTATGTTTTAGTTCCAGTGCCAAATAATCTTTCTAAAATAAATTGGTCCAATGAAGGTGAAAAATTCAAAAATTTAATTTTAGATAAAATGGATAAGTCAGTTCTACCTGGGATTAAAGAAAATGTAGTAAGTGATTTTTATTTAACACCTGATTATTTTGAAAAAGATCTAGCAACCTTACACGGATCAGGATTTTCAATTCAACCAAAGTTTTCACAGTCAGCATATTTTAGATTTCATAATCAATCAGAGGTATTTAAAAATTTGTTTTTTGTTGGTGCTGGAACACATCCAGGTGCAGGAATGCCAGGTGTATTATCTTCTGCTAAAGTATTGGATAGACTATTTTAATGACAAACTTATTAAAAAAACACGCAAAATCTTTTTACTGGGCAAGTTTTTTTTTATCTAAATCAACATTTGATAAATGTTCTTCTCTATATAATTTTTGTAGAACTTTAGATGATTTAGCCGATGACGATAAAAAACTGGAAATTAAAAAAGAAAATTTTTTAAATTTTAAAAAAGATTTTATAAGTAAAAATTTAAATAATTCTATAATAAAAGAAATGTGGTCAATAATAGATAGTGAGAAAATTTCTACTCAGGTAGTAATAGATTTATTTGATGGCGTGCAAACAGACTTGGAAGATAAAGTTCAGTTTAAATCTAAGAAAGAGTTGTTGGTATATTCTTACAGGGTTGCCGGAACTGTTGGTCTAATGATGTCAAAAATTTTGAAAGTAAATAATAAAGAAGCTCTGAAAGGTGCTATTGATCTTGGAATTGCAATGCAACTTACGAATGTGGCACGCGATGTTTGTGAGGATAAAGCTCGAAATAGGCAATATATTAACCATGATTTTTCATCAATAAAAGAAACAATAAATGAGTCTCAAATATTTTATAATAAATCTTTTCACTCAATAAGTAGTATTCCGCTAAGATCTAGATTTTCAGTGATTGTGGCAAGGCGTGTTTACAGAAAAATTGGAGATTGTATACTTAAACAAAAAAAAATAGAAAATTATAATAATGCTGGAAAAATATATGTTCCAGTATATGAAAAAATAATTCAGACTTTTTTATCTTTTTTTGACTTTATAAAGTTGTTATTTGTCAAAGAATTAAATTACGACAATCATTCAAGTCATAATATTTTACAAAATGAAGTCAATATAAATGAAAGAATTTAATTATGTCATAATTGGTGGTGGGTGCGCAGGGTTATCTTTAGCCTATGAGTTAGAAGTTAATAATAAACTTAAAGATAAAACACTGGCGATAATCGAAACTCGTGAAGAATACAAAAGAGACAAAACGTGGTCTTTCTGGAAAGTTTTTGATCATAACTTTGATGATTGTGTGATTAAAAGTTGGAATAATTTTACAATAAACACTTCAGAAAGTTCCCGTGAATTAACAAATAAAAAATTTCCTTATCAAAGTATTGATAGTGGTAAATTCTATAAAAAAGTAAACTCTAAGCTGTCTAAAAATTCCAATGTGCGTTTTTACAGAAGTCTTAGCGAAATTAATTCTAAGAATTCAATAATTTTTAATAGTATTTACAATAAAGAACTTGATAAGTCTGAATTATGGCAACATTTTCAAGGTGTCGAAATTGAAACTCCAAGTAATATTTTTGATGAGGAAATAATAAATTTAATGGATTTCAATTGCGAACAGAGAAATGATGTTCATTTTTTCTACACATTGCCATTTAGTAAAAATAAAGCTTTAATTGAAACAACTTGGTTATCAAATTTAGAAGATGAGAGTCTTAAAGATTATGACCACCAATTAGAGAATTATATTAAAAAAAATCTGGGAATTAAAACTTATAATATTAATTTTACTGAAAAAGGAGCCATACCACTATTTCATCCTTCATTGAGTAATAATAGTAAATTAATTAATATAGGCTCTGTTGGTGGTATGACTCGTTTAAGCACAGGGTATACTTTTTTAAATATTCAAGAACATAGTAAATACATCGTAAAGAATATTAATAATATTGATAAGGTAAAGAAATTTAATCTGGGAAAGAAATATCAATTTTTAGACAAAGTTTTTCTAAGAGTTTTAGAAAGACATCCTGAAAAGATGCCGATGATCTTTTTCGACATGTTCAAGACTTCCTCCAGTACTATTATTAAATTTTTGTCAAATAAAAGTAATATCTTTGAAGATATAAATATTATAAGCAAAATGCCAAAAACAATTTTTTTGAAAGCATTATTAAATTAATGGAAAAAATAAATTTTAAACACTCTATTATTTTTTTTAATTTTTCTATTTTTGTGAGTCCTGTCTATTTCATGGTAAACTTTGAACCAATAATTTTTTGTTTATTCTTAATACTAACTTTAGGAATTTCTCATGGTGCATTGGATAATATAAAGGGAAAGAGGCTTTTAAATTTGTTTGGATATAAAAAAATGATTTTCTTTTATCTTTCCTATACGATGATTTCTTTTTTAATCATAATTCTCTGGCTAAAATTTCCTAATACAGTTTTATTAATATTCTTAATTGTTGCAGCTTACCACTTTGGAAAAGAGGACACAGTTTTTTCTTTTAAAGGAAAGTTTTTAATATCTGAATTTTTGTACTTTTTAAAAGGATCTGCAGTAATTTTGGCTCCATTATTACTTAAGAGAGATGAAACAAATGAGATATTCAAAATATTAAATTTTGATGTTTTTGAAGCTGAAATTTTTAATGATCAATTTTTGATCACAATGTTAATCTTAAGTCTTTTGTCATCTTTGTATATTTCGAACAAAAAAAATGCAGACTTAAAAGGACTAATGGTTATGGATTTTTTTTCATTAATCATACTAAATCTTTTTCTGTCACCCATTATGGCTTTCACTATCTATTTTTGTTTTCTTCACTCAATTAGACATTCTATTTCTCTTATTTTTGAACTTGACAAATCTTTCAAACCTGGGCTAAAAAAATTCATAAGCAAAGCAGTTCCTTTAACTTTTATAACTGGTATAATTTTTTTACTATCAATATATTCGTTAGATAATTTTTATAAGCTCGATGAAGCTATTTATAAGGTTATTTTTATTGGTTTGGCCTCGCTTACTTTTCCGCATATATTGTTAGAATATCTTTTAGAAAAAAATGAAAAAAAAACTTAAAATATATTTAGCTTCACCACGAGGTTTTTGTGCCGGTGTAAAACGAGCGATCGAAATAGTTGAAAAATCTATCAATAAATTTGGTTCTCCTGTTTATGTGAGACATGAGATCGTGCACAACAAACAAGTTGTTGAGGAATTAAAAGAAAAAGGCGCAGTTTTTGTAGATGAGTTATCAGATGTTAAAGACGCAAGTAGACCAGTAATTTTTTCTGCACATGGAGTTCCTAAATCAGTCCCTGAGGAAGCCAAGTTGAAAAATCTAACTTATGTAGATGCAACTTGTCCATTAGTTTCTAAAGTACATAGAGAGTCGGAGCAATTAAATAAAAATGGATTTGAAATATTACTAATTGGTCATAAAAATCACCCAGAAGTTATAGGAACGATGGGTCAACTCCCTAAAGATTCAATCAAACTGATTGAAAATAAAAACGATGTTGAAAGTTTAAAGACTGACGACTTTAAAAAACCACTAGCATATATAACACAGACAACACTGTCTGTGGATGACACTGCTGAAATAATTGATGCACTTAAAAATAAGTTTCCAAATATTAAAGGACCAATTAAAGAAGATATCTGTTACGCAACTACTAATAGACAATCTGCTGTAAAAGAGATAGCAGCTAAATGTGATATGTTTTTTGTAGTAGGTAGCCGCAACTCATCTAACTCTGTAAGATTAGTAGAAGTTGCAAAAAAAGCAGGGTGTAGCAATTCACAATTAATGCACTCGGAAAAAGAGATTCCTTATAATGAAATAGATAGTTCTAATACAATTGGAATATCATCAGGGGCGTCTGCACCAGAAAAATTAGTGCTTTCATTATTGAACAGTATAAAAAAAGATAGAAAAGTGTCCATAGAAGAAGTGGTAGTCGCTGAAGAAAAGGTTGTTTTTAAATTACCAAGAGAGCTTATCTAATGGCTGTCTATACAAAGTTGAACCAGAGCAAAATTGAAGAGATTTTATCTAATTATAATTTAGGAAAACTTGATACTTTTAAAGGAATTGAAGAAGGAATAGAAAATACGAATTATTTTTTATCAGTAAACAAAAAAAAATTTATTCTTACAATTTATGAAAAAAGAGTGAAATCAGAAGATCTGCCTTTTTTTTCTGATTTAATGTCTTCTTTAAAAAAAGCTAATTTTAAATGTCCTGCTCCAATCCTGAATAATAAAAACAGAACTATTACAGAATTTAGTGGAAAAAAATTAATGATTGTCTCTTTTCTTGAAGGAAAAGCTAAACAAAATTTATCTCCAGCAAATTGTAAAACTATTGGAACCGAGGTTGCTAAAATGCATGAAATAACTAAAGACTTTAAAATGAAAAGACAAAATGATCTTTCTGTAAAATCATGGAGAAATCTCTTTAATTCAATCAAAGATAAAAGTTCTAATATTCATAAAGATCTGCCTAAACTAATAGAGGAAAATTTAAAGGATGTTGAAAAAAAATGGCCAAGTAATTTGCCTAAAGGAATTATTCATGCTGATTTATTCCATGATAACATTTTTTTCAAAGAGGAAAATTTCAACGGAATAATTGATTTTTACTTTTCTTGTGAAGATTTTTTTGCTTTTGAAATAGCTATTTGTTTTAATGCTTTGTGCTTTGATGGATCAAAAGATAACCTGAGTTTTAATGTTACAAAAGCAAAAAATTTTATTGACGGTTATACGTCAGTGAGAAATTTAACTGATCAAGAAAAAAATAACATAAAGATACTATCTCAGGGAGCTGCTTTAAGATTTTTGTTAACTAGAATGTTTGATGAGTTAAATAAAATTGATGGAGCTATAGTAAAAGTTAAAGACCCAATGGAATATCTGAAAAGATTAGAATTTCATAAAAATTCTAAAAATCATGAGGATTATTTTTTTTAATGAAAATAAAGATTTACACAGACGGTGCTTGTTCTGGAAATCCAGGTAAAGGAGGTTGGGCAGCTATTATCTTAACTATTAATACAGAACAGTTAAGTATTTCAGGAAATGAAAATAATACAACGAACAATAGAATGGAATTAATGGCACCTATAATGGCATTAAAAAAAATCAAAAAAAGATCAGAAATAACAATTTTTACTGACTCAAAGTATGTCAAAGATGGAATTACAGAATGGATAAAAAAGTGGAAATTAAATAACTGGAAAAATGCTAATAAAAGACCAGTTAAAAATAAAGATCTTTGGGTAAAATTAGATAACTATTGTAAAAAACATAAAGTTGTTTGGAAATGGGTAAAAGCTCACGCTGGAAATAAATATAATAATCTCGTTGATGAGTTAGCAGTTTCACAGACTAAATAGCATTTAAAAAGCTTTCAGCAGCAGACAATTTGCAAACGGCAGTTTCCTTCTCTTCTTCTATTTTTTTTATTTCACCTTTTTCTACAAGCATTGTGTAACGATTTGATCTAAATCCAAGTCCTTTCTCAGATTTATCCACTTCGGCTCCGATAGCTTTTGTAAATCTAAGAAATGGATCACCAACCATAATTATTTTGTCTTCAGCATTTTGGTTTTCACCCCAGGCTTTCATTACATTGGGGTCATTTACTGCAATACATATAATTTTTGAAACTCCTTTTTTTAAAGCAAGCTCGTAGTTTTTTATATATCCAGGTAAATGAAGCGATGAACATGTTTTAGTAAATGCTCCAGGCATACCCAAAATAATAGTCTTTTCTTTGCAAAGATCTTTAATATCAATTTTTTTTACGTCGTTATTTTGATCAAGATAGAACAATTCTGAACTTGGTAGTTTTTCCCCTACTTTAATTCTCATACTATTTTATTTAAAATATAATTTTTAACATCTGAGCTAGAATTGCCAATAATATCAAACATTTCTTTTTTATCTACATTCATTTTTAAATGACTAGGTGGATTTAAATCTTTCCCTATAGCTTTTTTTATAGTGTTACCGAATTTATAGGGATGAGCTGTACCAAGCACAACTATATCGCCTAAATGCTTCAAACTTATGGCTGCTCCAACCCCTGTGGCAGTATGAGGATCAATAATTAACTGATGTTCTTTATATACCTTCTCAATAATTCGAACAGTTTCTTCATCAGTAATTTTTATACCCTCAAAGTCTATCTTTATTTTTTGAATTTCTTTTTTTTCTAAATTAAATAATCTTTTCGATGAAAGATCTTGCATTAAAGAAGTCACCTTATTATCGTTTTCATCCAAAATATAAAAGAGTAGTCTTTCAAAGTTACTGGCTACTTGAATATCCATGCTGGGCGTAATGGATGGTTTCACTTTATCTGGTTTGTATTCACCTGTATTTATAACTCTTTGCAAAATATCGTTTTTATTTGTTGCTACTATAAGTTTATTAATTGGCAAACCCATTTTTTTTGCAAAATATCCTGCGTAAATATCTCCAAAATTTCCAGTTGGTACAGAAAAGCTGATATTATTATTTTGTAATTTTAAGAAAGAATAAAAATAATAAACAATCTGACAAACAATTCTTGCCCAGTTGATAGAATTTACACCTGACATATTTATTTTTGATCTAAATTCATCTTCATTGAAAAGCTCTTTCACAATTTTTTGACAGTCATCGAATGATCCATCGATAGCTATATTATAGATATTTTTTCCTCCAATTGTTGTCATAATTTTTCTCTGAATATTAGAAATCTTATTGTGTGGATGTAATACGAAAAGATTAATGTTTTTTCTATTACTCAAAGCAGCAATAGCTGCAGAACCAGTGTCTCCAGATGTGGCAACAACGATATTAACAGTTTTAGTCTTAGCAACTTGCAAATGATCGTACATGTTGCCAATTACTTGCATTGCAATATCTTTGAAAGCTAAAGTAGGCCCATGATAAAGCTCTAAAAGATTAATATTTCCAATTTTTTTTAAACTAACGACTTCTTTTTCTTTAAAGCTACTATAAGATTTTTTGATTAGCGAGTTCAGTTCATCCTTTTTGATTTCATTTGAACAGAAATTAAAGATAATTTCTGTTGCAAGTTCATTGTAGCTTAATTGACTTAGAGTATTTAGATCATCTTTGCTATATTTTTTAATTTCGTCAGGCAAAAATAAACCTCCTCCAGGAGCAAGTCCTCTTAAAAAAATATCTTTAAAACTAAATTTTAAAGATTTATCTCTGGTGCTAAAATATTTCATTTATTTCTTCTAAAATATAAATAATAAAGTAAAATTGATATTGATATTGAATACCAAGTTATAGCATATTTTAGGTGATTGTTTGGCAAGTCGATAGTTATTTTCTTTGGTTGTGGTATTTTAATATTTTTATCCTCTAAATACACAATATATTTACTAAATTTCATACCAGTAGATTTTTCAATATCTTCAGAATTAAGGTAGAACCAGATATTCTCTTTTATATCATTTTCAGGGGTAAAAATGTTTCTTCTATTAGCCATTCTTAACATGCCAGTTATGTCAGTAAGTGTTGAAATCATAGGAAGATTATTCTTTTTATCTTTTTGTATCCATCCACGGTTAATTAATACATTTTCTTTATTAGTTGTTTGGAAGGGTGTGATAACGTCGTAGCCTGGTGCTCCTTTTTGATTTAAACTATAAAGATATATCTGCTTTTCAAAGATATACTCACCACTTAATTTTACTCTTTGGTAATTTTTATTTAAGTCTGATGTATATAAAATTGGAACTGACTCTAGCCCTCTTTTGATATCGTTAATCAAATTTTGCTTCCATTGCAACCGATATAATTGCCAAGTTCCTAAAGCACAGAATAATGTAATGAATAAAAAAACGAAAATCTTAAATAGAAATAGTTTTTTCAATTAAATTTTAACTTCCCCAAATATAAATTGCAGCAAACAAAAACAGCCAGACAACGTCTACGAAGTGCCAATACCAAGCTGCGGCTTCGAATCCAAAATGATGTTCTGAATTTGAATGACCTCTCATAGATCTAAAGAGACAAACAGCTAAAAAAATTGTTCCAACAATGACATGAAATCCGTGGAAACCTGTAGCCATATAAAATGTTGATCCATAGATATTTCCATCAATAGTAAATGTAGCGTGATGGTACTCATAAGCTTGAAAACACGTAAAAATGAAGCCTAAAAATACTGTTAAGACCAAACCATTCACCAAACCTTTTCTATCATTTTCTAACATGGCATGATGCGCCCAAGTTACAGTAGTCCCAGACAAAAGAAGTATTAAAGTATTAATCAAAGGGATATCCCACGGATCAAATGTTTTAATATCTGGAGGTGGCCAAGTAGCACCTACAGCTTCTGTTGGAAATAAACTTGCATTAAAATATGCCCAGAACCAAGCAACAAAAAACATCACTTCAGATGCAATAAAAAGCACCATTCCATATCTATGTCCGATCTGTACAACTGGGGTATGATGTCCTTGAAATTCTGCTTCTTCAATTACGTCTCTCCACCACATAAATGCTCCATAAACAACTAAAGCGAATCCGACCAGTAATAACCACAAGGCCTTAGAATGAAAATAATATACTGCACCAAAAGCTAAAATTAGTGTTGCAAATGAAACATAAATTGGCCAAGGACTTGGGTCTACTAGATGAAATCCGTGTTTTTTTTCTTTTGACGACATATCTAAGCTTTATTTTTACTATAAAAATCTGATGAAAAAAACGTAAATGATAAAGTTACATCAGCAATATTTTTAGTTTTATTATCATCTACAACTTTTGGATCCAAGAAAAATGTTAGGTTAAACTCTTTTTTTTCACCAGCTTTAAGTGTTTGTTTCTCAAAACAAAAGCAACCAATTTTATTAAGATAAATGCCAAAAGGTGCTGGAGAAACGTTAAATGAAGCTGAGCCTGAGGAGGGCTTGCTATTAGGATTTTCAACGTAGAATTTTACTGTGTGCACCTCACCAGGTTTTAATTCCAAGGTGTTCATTTCAGATGTAAATTTCCAATTGAGAGTACTATTGATGTTTGTATCAAATCTCATCTTATAGTCTTGATTTACAACAATTTTGGGTATGTCTTTTGTAGAAGCGTTTTGAGTTGTCCCACCAAACCCTGTAACTCTACAAAATAAATCATAAAGTGGAACTGCCGCAAAAGATAATCCGAGCATTACTAAAAAAATTGAAACAAGAACAAACGGTGTAAGTTTTTTTTTATCTATATTCATTAAATTTCTCTGTTATAAATTCCAATATTATAAAAAGTTAAAACAAATAAAAAAACCATAAACAATATAAGAATTAAAGCTGTTACAAGATTTTTTTTATTATTTTTCATTAAAATAATCTTAAAAAATTATCCATTAAAAGAGCAAGAAATATTACAAATAAATAAAATATTGAGTATACAAATATCTTTCTAGCAATGATGTTTGAGAATTTCGTATTTTTTTCTCTAAACAGTTTTAAACATAAGACTACATAAAAAATTGTCATTAAAGAAGAAATTATTAAGTAAGCTATACTCGCTAAATTAAAAAAATAAGGAGCTATTGCAACTGGAAACATTGCTAATGAGTAAACAAGAATATTAAACTTTGTTTTTTGTATGCCGTCTGTAATAGGTAGCATTGGAATTTTAGCTCTTTTATAATCTCCAGCTTTGTATAGGCTTAAAGCCCAAAAATGTGAAGGCGTCCATAAAAATATTATTAAAAATAGAATAATTGGTTCAATAGAAATTTGACCTGTTGCAATTGTCCATCCTATTACAGGTGGTAATGCCCCGGCAGCACCTCCAATTACAATATTTTGCGGGGTTTTTCTTTTTAACCAAATTGTGTAGATAAAAAAATAAAAACAAATAGTAAATAAAAGTAAAATCGATGACAATAAATTAGAAGAATAGTAAAGAATTGTTGTTGATAATATTGATAAGAATGAGCCAAAATAAAGTGCCTGATTTTTCTTAACTCTACCAGTGGGTATAGGTCTGAGACAAGTTCTGCTCATCAAGGCATCAAGATCTGACTCGTACCACATATTTAAAGCACCAGCCGCGCCAGAACCAAGAGCAACAGCAATTAATGAAATAATTGAATTTGTAAGAGGAACATTTGTTGGTGCAATTAACATTCCCACCATACATGTGAACAAAACCAAAGACATTACTCTTGGTTTCATTAAATTAAAAAATGACTGTAAACTAAAAACTAAACTTAATTTATTACTTCTTGATTTTGTTATTACCTGACTCAATTTACTTTATTTTAGGCAGCTCTTCAAACGTATGGAACGGTGGTGGTGATTGTACTGTCCATTCCAAAGTTGTAGCGCCCTCCCCCCATGGATTTTGTTCCGCCTTTCTTTTTTTTATAAAAGAATACAGAAGATTTAATAAAAATACTGCAAGTCCTACAATTGAAATATAAGACCCGATTGAAGAAACGTAGTTCCATCCAGCAAATGCATCTGGGTAATCAACATATCTTCTTGGCATACCAGCTAAACCCAAAAAATGTTGAGGAAAGAAAATCAAATTAACACCGATGAAGGTTAGCCAGAAGTGTAATTTACCAAGGAATTCAGAATACTCATAGCCACTCATTTTACTGAACCAATAATACCATCCAGCAAATATTGCAAAAACTGCTCCTAGAGATAATACGTAATGAAAGTGTGCAACAACATAATATGTATCGTGTAACGCAGTATCGACTCCAGCATTAGCTAATACTACACCTGTTACTCCGCCCAAAGTAAATAAAAAGATAAAACCTATAGCCCATAACATTGGAGTTTTAAAAGTTATTGAACCTCCCCACATTGTAGCGATCCAAGAAAATATTTTTATTCCTGTTGGAACAGCTATAATCATTGTTGCTGCTAGAAAGTAAGCTTTTGTGTCTGTATCTAAGCCAACAGTATACATATGGTGCGCCCACACAACAAAGCCAACAACTCCAATAGCAACCATAGCGTAAGCCATACCAAGGTAACCAAAAACTGGTTTTTTTGAAAACGTTGAAACAATATGACTTATCATCCCAAATCCTGGAAGAATTAAAATGTAAACTTCTGGGTGACCAAAAAACCAAAATAAATGTTGGAAAAGCACTGGGTCCCCCCCAGTTTGTGCTTCAAAAAAAGCTGTGCCAAAATTCCTATCAGTTAAAAGCATAGTTATCGCGCCAGCTAAAACTGGAAGTGATAGTAAAAGTAAAAATGCAGTAACAAGTATAGACCAAGAGAACAATGGCATTTTATGTAATGTCATACCAGGAGCTCGCATGTTTAAAATTGTAGTAATAAAATTTATAGCCCCTAAAATTGATGAAGCTCCAGCAACATGAAGACTTAAAATAGCTAAGTCCATTGCTGGTCCAGGCTGTCCAGTTTTTGATGAAAGCGGAGGATATATAGTCCAACCTCCTCCAACACCTTTGGCTCCTGGAGGGCCGTCAACAAATATAGAAGTTAAAAGTAGAATAAAAGCAACAGGTAACAACCAAAAAGAAATATTATTCATTCTTGGAAACGCCATATCCGGCGCACCAATCATAATTGGAACAAACCAGTTACCAAATCCACCTATCATTGCAGGCATAACCATGAAAAAGATCATGATTAATCCATGCCCCGTAACCAACACATTATACAAGTGATAATTTCCACCAAGAATTCCATCGCCTGGATGCATTAACTCCATTCGCATTAAAACTGAAAAAGCTGAGCCAATAATACCAGCTATTATTGCAAAAATTAAATACATGGTACCTATATCTTTATGATTTGTTGAGTACGCCCATCTTTTCCAACCAGTTGGATTTTTATGGTGATTATCTGCTGTTGTTTGTCCGTACATAATTTTATCTTATCCTTTTTACTAATTTTTTTGATGAATTTAAATTCTCTTTTGCAAATTTTACTTTAGCCTCTTCAAGCCACTCTTCGTATTCATCTTGAGATACTACATTGACTGTTATTGGCATAAATGCATGCTTAATCCCACAAAGTTCGGAACATTGTCCATAAAAAACTCCTGTCCTATCAGCTTTAAACCAAGTTTCATTTATTCTTCCTGGAACTGCATCTCTTTTAACTCCAAATGATGGTAATGCCCAGGCATGCAGCACATCATTTGCAGTTATCATTACTTTTATTACTTTATTTACTGGAACGAATACCTCGTTATCAACTGAAAGCAGTCTTGGTTGATTTTCTTTTAAGTCCTTCTCATCAATCATATACGAGTCAAATATTATATTTTCGTCTGGATATTCGTACCCCCAATACCATTGGTAGCCTATTGCTTTTATAGTTACGTCAGCTTTTGGAATTGTATCTTGTGAGTATAAAACTTTAAACGATGGAACGGCCATCACAATTAGTATCAAACAAGGCACTAATGTCCAAATTACCTCTATCAAAGTGTTGTGACTAGTTGTTGATGCAATTTTATTTTTTGAGGCTCTGTATCTTATGCATGTATATAAAAGTAAAAATAAAACAAAAGCTGTTATGGCTGTTATAATAGGTAAAAGCATATAATCATGAAACCAAACTATATCGGACATAGTTTTAGATGCAGACTTTTGAAAACCAAGCTGCCAATCTTTTGGCTCATTAGCAAATACGAAACTTGGTAAAAGTCCTAAAATAACGATTGTAGTTTTTTTAAACATAAGTTTTTATACAGTTTTTAGATGATTTCACAATTTCAATTAATGCGACAATTAATTAAAGTTATTGATAAAATTAACCAATGAAATAGCGCTTATTACAGCAGTATCCGACCTAAGAATATTTGAGGATATTGTAAAAGGTATTACATTTGAATTTTTAGAAATTGTCTCCCTTTCTGAGGGGGAAAAATCACCCTCTGGCCCAATTAAAATACATAAAGATTGACTATCTTTTAAATCTTCAGATTTTAAGTTGTATTTCGTATTTACATCTGCAAATAAAATTTTAGTAGAACCGTCTAAATTTTTTAAAAAATTATTTAAACTCGAAACATCTGCTATTTCCGGCGGAACTAATTGATTTGATTGCTCCGTCGCTTCTGTAACAATTCTTTTTGCTCTATCAAAATTAAGTTCTTTAATCTCGGTCCTATCTGAAATTATTGGAATTATTCTGCTCACACCTAATTCAGTAGCTTTTTGTAAAATAATATCCATTGGATTTTTTTTAACCAGACATATAGCTAACTGAATTTTAGAATTACTACTTTGTTGTCTAATCTTTTTTAAATATTTTACCTCTATTCTGTTTTTGTCTAAAAAAACTATTTCACTTGTCCACTCTCCTTCTTTATTAAAAAAATTTATTTGAGATCCTCGTTTTAGCCTCATTACATTAATAATGTAATGCGTGTGATCTTTTGAAAGCAAACCAGTTGAATTTTCGACTATACTGTCAGGATGATATAATCTAATATTCATAATGAAATGATATACTATAAATAAAATCAACTTAATTAAAGGAGCTTTATCATGCTTAAAGCACAAAGAGCCGGAGATACACCAATAGGTGTAGATGTAATTGAGGGAAAATCCTATTATTGGTGTTCATGCGGAAAAAGTTCAAATCAACCATTTTGTGATGGTTCTCACAAAGGTACGGAATTCAAATCGTTAGTTTATAAAGCTGATCAATCCAAAAAAGTGTTTTTCTGTACCTGTAAGCAAACCAAGGATCAACCGTTATGCGATGGTTCCCACAATATTAAATAGAGATAACTCATGAACACAAAAGCGATAATATTTGACGCTTACGGTACTTTGTTTGATGTGAATTCTGCAGCTGAGAAATGTAAAGATAAAATTGGAGATGAATGGGAAGCGTTTGCAAACTTTTGGAGAACAACACAATTAGAATATACATGGCTTCGAAGTTTAATGAATAGACACAAAGATTTTTGGCAAGTCACTGAAGATAGTCTGGAGAAATCTATGAGTGTTTTTAAAGTTGATATGAGCATGAAAAATGAGTTACTTAATCTTTATAAGATACTATCAACTTATCCAGAAGTTAAAAAAGTTTTAGAAAATCTAAAAAAAAAAAACTTTAAACTTGCAATACTTTCTAACGGTACTCCATCGCTTTTAAATGAGCTTGTAAAAAGTAATAATTTAGATTATTTATTTGATGACCTCTTCTCAGTTGAAGAAGTAAAAATTTATAAACCAGATAATAGAGTTTATGACTTACCTGTGAAAAAATATAAAATTCAACCCAAAGAAATTACTTTCTTAAGTGCTAATACTTGGGATGTGTCGGGAGGTGGAAATTTCGGTTTTAATTCTGTTTGGGTTAATCGAAATAGATCTCATTTTGATAACCTTGATTACAAGCCTAAATATGAAATCGGCAACTTAACGCAGCTACTTGATGTCGTATAAGTATTTATTGTATTGTCAAACATGTCAAAAATTGAAGTAAAAAAAATTGTTAAAGCGCTTAATGCATCGGATGGTGCTGGAGTAAAATTAAAAAGAAGTATTGGAACACCTGAAGCTGATTATATTGACCCTTTTTTAATGTTAGATGAATTTGGATCTGAGAATAAAGATGATTATGTTGCTGGTTTCCCGCCACATCCACATAGAGGAATAGAAACTGTAACATACATGTTAAGTGGGGAATTTGAACACCAAGATAGCACTGGAGCAAAAGGAATTATGGCCTCTGGAGATGTGCAGTGGATGAAAACTGGTAGAGGCATTATACATTCTGAAATGCCAGCAATGAAGGAGGGTAAACTACTAGGTTTCCAACTATGGATTAATATGCCAGCAAAATTAAAAAAGAATAAACCTGAATATCTTTATATTAAAAGCAATGAGCTAGGCACGCACGTAGACTCAGATATGACTGTAAAAGTTATAGCTGGAAAATATAAAAATGCTGAAGGTCCAGAAAAAAACCACAACGTAAAACCTATTTATTTTCATATCGTTTTAAATGAAGGAAAAGAATTTAAGTATGATGTACCGATTGGGCATAATTCTTTTATTTATATACTCAAAGGTGAATTAAAAATTGGTGAAAAAGATCATAAAAAAATTCAAGACTCTAATTTAATTTTGTTAGATAGAGGCAATGAATTAATAGCTAAAGCTAATAAAAAAACTGAATTTTTATTTATAGCTGGTGAGCCTATAGGTGAGCCAATTGCAAGAGGTGGTCCATTTGTTATGAACACTAAAGCAGAAATACTAGAAGCTATTCAAGATTATAATAATGGAACATTTGCTAAATATTAAAACTTAAAGTACGTTTCATCAAAAATGCCTAAATCAATTATAATTAAAAAAAATGGAGGGCCTGATGTATTAGAGATGCATGAGATAAGTTTGAGCTCACCGGGACCCGATGAAATCAAGGTGACTAATAAAGCAATCGGTTTAAATTATATTGATACATATCATAGATCAGGACTTTACCCTCTTCCTTTACCTAGTGGTATTGGTTTAGAAGCAGCAGGAAAAATTGATGAAGTTGGTTCTAATGTCTCAGAGTTTAATAAAGGAGATAATATTGCCTATGCCTCTATGCCTATCGGTGCTTATGCCCAACAAAGAATTATACCAGCAAAGATAGCTGTTAAAGTTCCAGAGGGTATATCCCATAAATTAGCGGCAACATTAATGACTAAGGGTTTAACAACTAATTATCTTTTAACGAAAACTTATAATCTTAAAGCTGGTGAAACTGTTTTGTTTCATGCTGCTGCAGGTGGCGTTGGTCAAATATTTGCTCAATGGGCTAATAGTATTGGAGCAAAAGTAATTGGGACAGTAGGCTCAGATGAAAAAATTGATATAGCTAAATCCAATGGCTATGAACATGTAATTAATTACTCTAAAGATGATTTCGCAAAAGAAGTAATGAAATTTACAAATAATAAAGGAGTTTCTGCAGTTTTTGATGGTGTTGGAAAAAAAACATTTGGTGGTTCTATTCAATGTTTAAAACCTAGAGGAATGATGGTGAGTTTTGGAAATGCATCAGGACCTTTGGATCCAGTGAATGTGCCTAAAGATATTCAATCTAAAAGTCTTTTTCTTACTAGACCTACAATTGGTCACTATTTTACAAATAGAAAAGAACTTCAAAAAGGAGCTGACGAAATTTTTGAAAAAGTGAAATTTGGTAAAATTAAAGTAAAAATATTTAAAGAGTATAAGATGTCTGATGCTCAAAAGGCGCATGAGGACTTAGAGTCAAGAAAATTGACAGGTCCCGCAATTCTTATTCCATGATGGATAAAAAGATTATTTCTCCATGTATAAGTATTTGTAAAACTGAACCAATAACAGGTTACTGCTATGGCTGTTCTAGAACGAATGATGAAAAAAATATTTGGAAAGAAGAAAGTACAACCAATCAATGGAAGGAAAAAAATTTAATAGAATTAAAAAAAAGAATGACAGGTTGGCAACTTAGCACTTTTGAAGAATCATATAACTATAAATTGAAAGAAGGTGTATCATTATTTAAAAAAAAGCTTTTAGAAAAAAAGTGATTTAAAGATCTTTTTTCATTGAATCCATATCACTCAGATGAAACTTCAAGGCTTGATTTGAAAGTCTTATTTCCTGCAAAAAAAGAAAAATTGAAACAATCATGCAAACACAACACGCTGCAAAATTTAGTCTAGCAATTTGTATTGAGCCTAAGTAAAGCATTAATACTGTTGACATATTAAACAAAAAACCAAAAGCTGCGAAACCCATCACGTATTTCAAAAGATTGGTTCTTTTGTTCAAAACATGAAGTTGATTTTCCCATTCAGGAGGAACCCTTTTTTCAAATGTATATTGATCATGAATTTGCCTGATTAAAGCACTTAATGTGTGAAATCTATTGCTATACATAGTCATCATCAAAGGTATAGCCGGAAACATTAATGCTGCTACTGTGTAATCTATATCCATGCCGAATCAAATTGATTATGAAGATAGTGTTTGGTATTTACAAGTCATATTTAATGCATCAATTAAAAATTTTTATAGAATTAACAAGATTAAACAAACCTATAGGCTATATGCTCTTATTTTGGCCCTGCTCCTGGGGTTTGGCTTATGGTTACAATTTTGATCAAAATCTATTTATATTTCAGTATTATTTATTATTATTTTTTTTAGGCTCTGTTTTGATGAGAAGTGCTGGATGTATATTCAACGATATTGTTGATAAAGATTTTGATAAAAAAGTTCAAAGAACAAAAAGAAGACCTATTGCGAGTGGAAAAATTTCAGTTCAGCAATCTTTTATTTACGTCATAATTCTTTGTTTGATATCCTTTTTAATTCTAATACAGTTTAATGTTAAAACCATTTACCTTGGGTTAGGCTCAATGATTTTAGCATTCTCATATCCATTCATGAAGAGAATAACTTATTGGCCTCAATTATTTCTCGGATTAACTTTTAATTGGGGCATGGTAATGGCTTATTCTGCGATTTTAGATCAAATTTCTATTGAAATTATTTTACTTTATATATCAGCCATATTTTGGACATTGGGTTATGACACCATTTACGGCGTGCAAGACATAACAGATGATGAAATAATAGGTATCAAGTCTACTGCTATTAAATTTAAAAAAAATATA
>CACOEA010000001.1 GCA_902626185.1 uncultured Pelagibacteraceae bacterium | reverse complement strand
TTTTGACGCTTACAACTTTGAGTAGAATTAAAATTATTAATTTACCTTATTTTTACAATTGCCAGATTTAAAAAATTCCTCAAGATTATCTATTGCAAGGTTTGCCATTGCTGTTCGAGTTTCTTTAGTGGCACTACCTAAGTGTGGAAGAATAAACGCGCTTTTATGTTTTAAGTATCCAGGATTTAAATTTGGTTCTCCCTTATATACATCTAAACCTACAGCATAAACTTTCCTTCTATTTAAGGCATCTATTAATGCATCATCGTCAACTATATCTCCTCTTGCAACATTTGTGACAACAGCCCCTTTAGGAAGAAATTCCAAAGTTTCTTTATTTATCATATTTACTGTTTCTTTTGAGGCAGGACAACAAACTGATAAAACATCAGAAACACTCATTAAACTTTTTAAATCTTTTTGATAAATTGCTCCATTTTCTTGATCTGATGATAGCTTAGATCTATTATGATAATGTATGATCATTCCTAAAGATTTAGCAATTTTTGCAATTTTTTTTCCAATTCTTCCCATGCCAAGTATTCCCAATCTCGAACCGGTTAATTGTTTACCAATTAAATAATCAGCAGACCACTTCCAATTAGAAGATCTCGCTCCCTCGATTCCCTCAGCAGCTCTTCTGCAAGCACCAAGAATTAGTAAAATTCCAATTTCGGCTGTTGCATCAGTTAAGACTTCAGGAGTGTTTGTAACTGCAATACCTCTTTTTTTTGCAGCTTCTAAATCAATGTTTCCAAACCCCACTGCAAAATTTGATAAAATTTTTATACTATGAGGTAATTCATTGATTGTTTCTTCATCAAGCTTATCAGTAAGAGCAGACAATATTCCATCACATCCTTCGCTCATCTCAACTAATTTATTTTGTGAGTACAATTCATCATTTGAATTAAGCTTAACATCATATAATTTCTTTAATCTTTCTTCATTAGATTGTAAAAGTTTTCTTGTTACTAATATCTTTTTCATAGCATGATTAATTTAAATCAAATATTTTACCTGGGTTCATAATATTATTTGGATCTATAGTTCTTTTTATAGATTTCATAATAGGAATATTATCAGCATGTTCTTTTAATAAATATTCTTTTTTGTGCAGACCGATTCCGTGTTCTCCCGTAATTGTTCCGTTAAGTTCTAAAGTTTTTTTTATAAGTAAATCACTAAATTCTCTTATCTTTTTGTATGATTCTTTTTTTTGAGGATCATAAGGTAAAATTACGTGAAAATTTCCATCTCCTAGATGTCCAACCATTGGTGCTCTTAGTCCAAATTTTTTTGTCTCTTCTTCTGCAAATTTTACACATTCAGTTATTTTTGAAATTGGAAGACACACATCAGTAGAATAAACTCTTCCATTTTTTATCAATGCTTTAACAGAATAATAAACATCCCAACGAGCTTGCCATAATTTATTTCTTTCTGCTAAATCTTTTGCCCACTTAAAAGAGCTTCCATTGTTATCATTCGAAATTTCTTCTACGACTTTAATGTTTTCTTTATTAGATGACTCTGATCCATGAAATTCAAAAAATAAAGTTGGTAGAATTTTTAGATCCTTTAATTTTGAATAATTAATACTAATATCCATTTGATCTTTATTTAACATTTCAATTCTAGCAATCGGTACACCGTATTGAATTATTTGTTGTGCAGTATGAACTGCATCTTCCAAAGTTTGAAAATGACAAACTGCACTCATAATGCTCTCTGGAATTGGAGATAGTCTTAATTGAATTTCAGTTATAATACCGAGTGTGCCCTCAGAACCAATAAAAAGATTTGTTAAATTATATCCTGCAGAAGTTTTTTTTGTTCTGCTTCCTGTATTGATAATATCTCCATTAGGTAAAACTACTGTAAGACCAGATATAACAGTCTTCATTGTCCCGTATTTTACAGCCATTGTTCCTGATGCTGATGTTGAAGCCATGCCTCCTATCGCTGCATTAGCTCCAGGGTCAATTGGAAAGAAAACTCCATCTTCTCTTAAATAATCATTTAATTGTTCTTTAGTAACACACGCCTGAACCCTACAATCAAAGTCCTCAACATTAACACTTAAAACTTTATTCATTTTTTCTAAAGAAATTGTAATTCCTTGATCATTGCCAACTACATTTCCCTCCAAAGAGGTTCCAGTTCCAAACGGAACCACTGGTACACCATGTCTATTACAAATTTTTAAAATTTTCGAAACTTCTTCGTTTGTTTCTGGAAAGACAACTCCTTTTGATAAAACTGGATCAAATGTATCTTCGCCTCTAGCATAATTCGCTCTTGTTGACTGAGAGGTTGAGAATCTTCCATTAAATAGCTTCTCTAACTCTTTATGCGCTTCTTCGTTCATAAGATTGATACTAATTTAAATTATAAAAAAATACAGTCTATTTAGACAGCATTTTTTTGATATTTTCTAATGCTTGGGAAATATTGACTTGAGAAGCTGCGAAGCTAAAACGTACGAAATCAACTGATGTTTTACCAAATGCTGTTCCAGGAACAATAGCTACACCAGCTTCATGCATACATTTTTTTGAAAATTCTGATCCACTCATACCAGTACCACTCACGTTAGGGAAAGCATAAAAGGCTCCTCCAGGCATACTACAAGTAACACCTGGTAAATCATTCAATCCTTTGTGAATTAATTTTCTTCTTTGATCAAATTTAGTCATCATGTGAATTATTGCGTCATCTGGCCCATCTAATGCTGCTATTCCAGCAAATTGTGACGGTGCGTTAACACAAGAAAAACTATTTATTGCTAATTTTGTAACGTGGGGAATTAATTTTTCTGGCCAAACACTCCAGCCCATTCTCCATCCAGTCATTGAATAAGCCTTACTCCATCCATCTAAGACTATTAATCGATCCTGTAAATCAGGATAGTTAAAAAAGGTTGGCATTTCTTTTCCATCAAAAATTTGTCTACTGTAAATTTCGTCGCTTAATATGTAAACGTGAGGGTGTTTCTTTAAACCCTCAGCAAGAAAATCTATTGCAGGTTTTTCGACAAAACTGCCCGTTGGATTATTTGGATTAATTAAAACAACTAATCTTGTTTTATCAGTTATCAAAGATAAAATTTTTTCTGGATCGAATTTTAAATCTTTTTCTTTTGTTAAGTCATACGGAACAGCTTTAGCGCCTGTATAATTTATCATAGACTCATAAATCGGAAATCCTGGTGTTGGATGAACTATCTCTGCGCCAGGTTCTCCGATCATTTGTATTGCATAATACATCGTAGGTTTTCCTCCTGGCATTATCATCACTCTTTCAGGGCTTATGTCTTTATTGTACAACTTTTTAATCTTTCTTGTGACAGCTTGTCTACATTCTAAAATTCCATTAGCTAATACATAGCCATGATGTCCATCATCAATAGCTTTTTTTGCTGCATCCATAACGTGTTGAGGAGTTTTAAAATCTGGTTGACCTAAACCTAAGTGAATCATTGGCTTGCCTTGTGCTTCAAGTTTTTTTGCTTCAGCTAAAATAGAAAATGCTGACTCTGTTCCTAATCTCTCTAAACTTTTTGCTAATTTCATAATAAATATTTTACTAAATTTAATTTTTTTTTCTATATATTAATTTCGTACTATTCAGTTCTTTCAGATTCTTACAGCCCATCAAAACCATATTTCTGTTTATTTCATCATACATATTTTGTAATAGATGTTCTACACCTTGCTGCCCACCTGCGGCTAAAGAAAACAAAAACATTTTGCCAAAACTGCAAGCTTTAGCCCCAGCTGCAATCGCTTTCAAAACGTGTGTTCCTCTTCTAACACCTCCGTCTAAAATAATTTCCAATTTATCACCTACAGCGTCAGATATTGCTTTAACCTGGTCAAAAGGAGACCTTGATCCGTCGAGTTGTCTTCCTCCATGATTTGATATCATGATTGCAGTACAACCAATATCGATAGCCCTTTTTGCATCCTCTACTGACATAACTCCTTTCAATGCAAAAGGTCCGTTCCATTTTTTAGCACAATACTCTGCATCCTTCCAACCCATAGCTGGATCGTATTGTTCATTAATATATTCAATTACTGATTTTGCAATATTCGTTCCTTTATCAGTTTTTTTTTTAACATTAGATAGTTCAAATTTTTTACCAGTCAGATAATTAAACACCCATCTTGGTCTCATCGCAAAACTCATTAAACTTTGAAAAGTAAGTTTTGGTGGAGTAGTAAATCCTGTCCTGTGATCTTTTTCTCTGTTTCCAGCAACTAAAGTGTCTACGGTCAAACACATTGCGTCAAAGCCAGACCTACGTGATCTTTCAATCAAATCGTCAGAAATAGATCTATCTTTGTGAACATAGAGCTGGAATAGCTTGGGTCCACTTGAAATGTTTGAAACTTCTTCGATGGTGTTATTTCCCATAGAGGACATGCTATAGAAAGTGTTAAATTTTTCTGCGGCGCGAGCTGATGCTCTATCCCCGTCTGGATGATAAAGTCTTTGCATTGCAGCTGGTGATAAAAAAATTGGCATATCAATTTTTCTTCCAAACAATGTAGTTGATAAATCTGGTTTACCTACACTTGCAAGAACATTGGGAACTAAATCACATTCATTAAAAGACTCTGTATTTCTTCTTAAAGTTGACTCGTCATCAGCTCCGCCATCAATGTAGTGAAAGATTGGAGATGGTAATTTTTTTTTAGCTAGTTTTCTAAAATCCTCAAAATTATAGCAATCATTTAAATTCATTAACGTCTGAATCTTAAATTTTTTCTACCTAAATCTTTAATAGTTTTACATCCCATTAATTTCATATCTCTCTCGAGCTCTGATTTATATAATTCTAGCGCTCTTTCAACGCCTTCTTGTCCTGCAGCTGCTAAAGCATATAAATATAATCTTCCTCCCGAACAAGCTTTTGCTCCAAGTGATAGTGCTTTAAGCATATGAGTGCCTCTATGAATTCCACCTTCACAAATTACATCAAGTTTATCTCCAACTGCATCCACTATTTCAGCGAGTTGATCGAAAGGAGATCTTGATCCATCAAGTTGTCGGCCACCATGATTTGAAACCATAATTCCTGTGCACCCAATATCTACAGCTCTCTTAGCATCTTCAACACTCATCACTCCTTTTAAAGCAAAATGACCTCCCCACTTAGAACAAAGTTTTTCAGCATCATTCCAATTCATTGATTGGTCTAACATGGTTGAAAAATAGTTTCCAATTGATGAGTTAGTGCTAGTTCCTTCTTTAACAAAATCTTGTAAATGAGGTAATTCAAATTTACCTCTAGTTAAATAGTTTATTCCCCACATTGGTTTTGTTGCAAAACTAAATAAGCTAGCTAAAGTTAGCTTTGGAGGAGATGTAAAACCTGTTCTCAAATCTCTTTCACGATTGCCTCCCGTGATTGTATCGACTGTTAATGCCATGACATCAAAATTAGCTGCCTTCGCCCTTTCTAAACAAGAATCGTTTAATCCTCTATCTTTATGAAAATAAAACTGAAACATTTTTGGTGTATCAATCATAGAAGAGATTTCCTCTACACTAACAGTTGCTAAAGCCGAAACACCAAACATTGTATTAAATTTTTTAGCAGCTTTCCCTACAGCTCTCTCTCCCTCATAATGAAAAAGACGTTGCAGTGCAGTTGGAGCTAAGTAAAAGGGTAAATCAAGTTTTTTGCCAAAAATTGTGGTTGATAAATCAACACTATCTACTCCTCTCAAAACATTAGGCACTAAATCAACATCATCGAAAGCGCTTGTGTTTCTCTGGTAAGTAATCTCGTCGTCTGCTGCTCCATCAATATAATGAAAGATTGGAGAAGGTAATTTTTTTTTTGCTAATTTTCTAAAATCATAGAAGTTATGACAATCTTTTAAATTCATTTTACTAAAAGTTTTTCGAAAATGTGATTTGTTGATTGTCTGTTCCAGGATTTGAGTCACCCCAATCATTATTTGAAATATGGCTGTAACTGTAACCTATTTTTGAATTTTCAAAAATCTCTAAACCTAATTTAATCTCACTTTTAAATTCCAAAACGCTGCCTAAATCTTTACCATCACCTTTTTCATAATAGCCTGGCGTGAAGCTTGGCATAATTTTTAAAGGCCCTATTCCATATTGCCCTTCAACTCCTGTATATAAGTAAACTGAACTATCGCCAGTCATAAAACCTCCTGATACAGGTGAAAATTTTCCTAAAAATGTGTCCCTAAACAAATTAGGGTTTTTATGTTCCATACCAAATAAATTAGTTTGATCATCACCCTCTTTATCAACTATATCAAAAGTTCCCGAATAAAAGGATACTTCATTACCGCTTTCATTTGCATTTACGGAATACGCCCACAGCGCTGTACAAAAAACTAATATTAGCTTTAATTTCATTGGTTAAAAATACAATTTATTTAATCATATGTATAGTAGCCAATTGTCACCGATTTTCTCTTTTATTTATCAATAAAAAAATCAGAACACCGCCAATTATAAAAGCTAGATAAGGGAAAATCCATAGTATTGATGTAAAGCTGTTGAAAGGAGGCTTATAAACTATCCATTCCCCATATTTTTCAATTAAAAAATTATAAATTTCATTTTCTGACTTACCGTCATCTATAAGATCATTAACTACTAATTTTATTGTTTGGGCAAAGTCTGAATTTGAGTCTGCAACTGATTGGCCTTGACAAATTAAACATCTAATATTTTTGAATATTTCATTTTTATTAATATCATTTGCAAACACATTAGAAATATTCATTATTATAACAAATGACAAAATTAAAGTTTTAACTCTCATGAATCTTTAATTATCTTTTTTATAAAAATATAGTCTTTTTCAGTAATAGGACCAATAAATTTTTTCAATATCATAAAATTTTCATCAATCAAAATACTTTCAGGAATTCCGTAAATACCAAAATTTATCGAATATTTACCAAATTTATCTTTTGCTAATAAGTCATATGGATTTCCATTATCATTTAAAAATTTTAATGCATTTTCTTTTTTATCTTTAAAATTTACACCGATAATTTGAAGAGAGGGCTCATTGTTTAATTTTATCAGAAAAGGATGCTCAATTTTACAAGGACCGCACCAAGAAGCCCAAAAATTTATTAGCGTAAAACCTTTTTGTGCGAAATTCTTTTTCGAAATAATTTCATTTTTATTAAAATGGTCTAATTTTATATTTCCAATATATGAACCTTCCAATCCTTTAGTATCATAAATCGAGTCTTTATTAAGACCCAAGAAGAAAGTACCGATGATGACTAAAATTACTATACAGATAAATATTTTAATTAATCTTATTTTCATATTTAAAAAATCGTAAAAATCCACTCAGTGAAATTAAAATAACTGAAATCCATATCCAAACCATAAAAGGTTTTTTTTGAAACTTGATGTTATAATAATCTGACCTATCTATATTGCTCATCGTTATATAGAAATCTTTTAACAAGCCAGATCTAATTGAAGCTTCATATGTTAAGGTGCTGGGATTGTCGTATATTCTTATTTGAGGACTTAGAAAAAGTTTGGTATTATCTTTAAAATCATCGATTTCAAACGTTCCAATTACTGCTTTGTAATTTTTAAACTCTTTTAAATTTAAATCTTTAAATTTAATTGAAAAATTTTCAAATTTTTTTACTTCACCGACTTTTAGATTGAAATCTTTTTCAGATGAAAAATTATAGTTCAGTCCAATAAAAAGTATTAAAAGTCCAAACGAAAAATGAGCAATTATTCTAGAAATATTATATTCTTTATTTTTTAATAAATTTATTGCATCCCTTGCAGTAGAAATGATTAAAAAAATTGATGAAATTAAAATCAAATTTGATAGCAAACTATAGCTTTTAAAAAATAAGAAAATAAATAAATTTATTAAAACCGAGCCTAGTAAGATCATCAAAGTTGTTTTTAAGTTATCAATATTATCTTTAATCCATCTAACTTTAGGTCCAATTGACATAAAAAATAAAAATAATATTACAATAGGTATAATTACTGTATTATAAAAAGGTGGTCCAACCGAAATCTTTTGACTATAAAACACCTCAGTTACAATTGGATAAATAGTGCCAAGAAAAACAGTAAAAAGATAAAAAATCATAAACCAATTATTCACTAAAATAAAAGTTTCTTTGCTGTTATAATTAAAATTGTAAGTATTGCTTTTAAACCTTTTAAACAATATTGATAACGAGCCAAAGATCATTAAGCTTAAAAAAATTAGTATGTAAATTCCTCTGGATGGATCATTCGCAAATGTATGTACGGAATTTAATATTCCTGATCTAACAAGAAATGTGCCTACCACGCTTAAAGTGAATGTTAATAGGCAAAGAATAATTACCCAAAAATAAAGTTGTTTTCTTTTTTCTAAAACTATTAATGAATGTATTAAAGCCGTCATTGCAAACCAAGGTAACAGAGAAGCATTTTCTACTGGATCCCAAAACCAAAAGCCTCCCCATCCTAATTCATAATATGCCCAAATCGATCCTGCTAATATTCCAATCGTTTGAAATGACCAAGAAATTAGAACCCAATTTTTAATTGATCTAGCAAAATTATGGCCTGAATAGTTTGTTAGCAAAGACGCTATTGCAGCGGAAAAGTAAATTGAGGATCCAACAAACCCTAAATATAACAGTGGAGGGTGGATTGCTAGAGCTGGATCTTGCAAAATAGGATTTAAACCTAATCCTTCATTTGGAGTTGGAATAATTACATCAAATGGATTCGAATTAAATAAAATGAAAAATATAAAACCAATTATTAAAATATTTTGGGTTATTAAAGTATAAACTCGATATTTTTTTGAATGATTTTTATTTGTTACTAAAAAAAGGAATGAAAAAATCGTCAAAATTATAACCCATAATAATAAACTCCCCTCGTGATTGCCCCAGGTTCCTGAGATCTTATAAAAAGTAGGCTTTAAAGAGTGTGAGTTTTGATAAACAGCATTAATTGAAAAATCTGAAATTAAGAAACCTGCAATTAAAGTGAAAAAACAAATTATTATCAGTGTGCTTTGAATTAAACTGATATAATAAATTTTTTTATTTATAAAATTGTAATTTCTTTTTAATTCTTGGAATGCGAAATAAATTATCGATAAAGAAAGTAATAAATTAAAAAATAATATTGAGTTACCTATATTACTTAACATCTTTAATAATATCCTTCAATTCTGGGGGCATGTAATTTTCATCATGTTTTGCCAAAATTCTATCAGCAATGAAAAATCCTTTATCATTAAGAATGCCCTCTGCTACAACCCCTTTTCCTTCTAAAAATAAATTGGGCACAGTACCTTTAAAACTTACAAAAATTTCATTTTTATAATCCGTAATTACAAATTCAATATCTTCACTATCTATTTTTAGCGAGTCTTTTTTTACCATTCCTCCAATTCTTAATTTCTTAGTGTAAGAAATATTTTGATCTGCTTTAACATCAGATGGTGACTTAAAATACAAAAGATTTCTGTCTAAAGTTTTTAAAATTGAAAATACTCCTAAGACGGTCAAGGCTAAGAAAATTGTTAGAAAAGAAACTCTCTTTTTAACTTTTTTTGTAAGCATTAAAATGCTTTAAATTGACTTATTATATGAAGCTAAAACTTTAGTAGCGATTTTAGATTTTTCTAAAACTATGGTCCTCTGATCAGAAGAAAGCTTGTTTAACTCATCAGCAAAATCTTTTTCATGTTTTTTCAACGTTTTTAAAGTTTTATAATAGAGGATAAAACAAGTTATAAAAGTTATTGCAAATGCTGCCCATACAAATATGCCGTATCCATTCATTAATATAAAGTTTTGTATCATATTCTTTTTAAGTTTTTTTTCTTTATTCTAATGATTTCTGTCTTATATTTCATTAGAAAAATTAACGCACAATATAATAAAAAAACTAGCAACATAAATACTAATGGCATTAACATGGATGAGTGTATTGAGCTTGTTCCGTCAATTTTTATGCTGGCTGGTTGATGAAGAGTATTCCACCATTCTACTGAATATTTGATTATTGGAATATTAATAAATCCAAAAATTGCAATGATACAAGATATCTTAGTTGCTTTGCTTTCTGGTTCGATGAATTTATTCGAGAGAATGAATAAAATATAAAAAATACCTAACACTACCATTGAGACAATTCTGGCATCCCAAGCCCACCATGTTCCCCAAGTAGGCTTTCCCCAAATCGATCCAGTTATAATTGATAAACAGGTAAAAACTAATCCTATAGGAGCTATACTTTTTGCTATAAGAATTAAATTTTTCATTTTAAAAATAAATATCAAAACAGATATTAAGGCGATACAGGTAAACGAAGCTAAACCAATCCAGGATGAAGGCACATGAATATACATAATTCTAACACTGTCCCCTTGTAAATAATCAGGTGGTGATACAATCAATGCAAAAGTTAACGCTACCAAAAGCAAAATAAAAAAAATTGAATTTATAAATTTTATAAGCTTTTCTATCCAAGTAAATATTTTGCTTGGATTTAATACATCAAACATAACTATTGACTACTATAATATTATTTTGCTGTGAAGGGTCAATATAGGCCTAATTGGGAATTGAGAGGGAGTTTAGAAGTATGAGTTAATTCCCAACTAGGTTATAACAGTTAAAGAATATTTTATATTTATGTCTTAGATTTGAAAGAATGATGTTAAATTTTAGGCAGTACTTATAATTATGACTAATTTGATATCTTAAAATAATTGGAGCCTTTTTTTCCAGAAAAAATTTCTTCTATTAAAGGATGCTTAATTGGTTCTTTTGACTTATCTAACAAAAGATTTTGTTCCGACACATATGCTTCATAAGTTACGTCATTACTTTCAGCAAGAAGATGATAAAATGGCTGATCTTTTCTTGGTCTTACGCCTTTTGGAATAGATTGATACCACTCTTCAGAGTTGTTAAATTCGAAATCTACATCATAAATAACACCTCTAAAATCAAAGTGTCTATGTTTAACTACTTCTCCTATTGAAAATTTTGCATTACTGCTTGAAGCCATAACCTATAATTAATAATTTTTTTATTAAAATCAATATCTAATTTATTAAAAATTTATTATATGTTAAACTACCTATTGTGAATAAGTCATTCTTAAAATTTATAGCAGATTTTGGACCTTTATTAATTTTTTTTACAATCTATTATAAAAGTGGAAATAACTTAAGTGTGGCAATTCCTCCACTAATAATAGCAACTTTAATTGCTGTAATTGGGGTGTATTTATTAGAAAAAAAAATTCCATTTATACCTCTGGTAGGTGGAATAATAATATCTTTATTCGGTGGATTAACATTATACTTTGATAATCCCGTATTCATTTACATGAAACCAACAATAGTCAATATAATTTTTGCAGCAATATTGATTTTTGGAAAAATCTTTTTTAATAAAAATTTTCTAAAATTCTTTTTAAAAACTGCTTTTCAGCTTGATGATACAGGATGGAACAAATTAAACTCTAGATGGGCGATCTTTTTTATATTTCTAGCATTGTTAAATGAAATAGTTTGGAGAACACAACCAGAAGCAACTTGGGTCAATTTCAAGGTTTGGGGGATTTTACCAATTACTTTCATCTTCACAGCTTTGCAGATCCCAATGATCAATAAACATAAAATATGAAAAATATAAAATTAGTAATAAATAATGAATATAAAAAGGAAAAAGAAAAATTTTTTATTAAAAAAGAACTTCAATGTATCTTAAATCTTTATGCGAAAATGGTTTCGAATGGGACTTGGAAAGATTATTCTTTTTCTTCTAGTGTTAAAGAAGTTTCATTTGATATTTATCAAAGAGCCTCTGATCGTCCAATTTTGAGAATTTTGAAAAATTTAAAACCTATTTACTACAATGAAAAATTTTTAATAAAGGATAAACACGGGAATGTTTTAAAAAAGTCTAAAAATTTAAATCAATTAATTGATAAAACTAGCTGGAATAATTTGAAAGTAGTCTAATATTTATCTTCTTTGACCAAAGAGTCTCAAAAGCATTATGAAGAGGTTAATAAAGTCTAAGTAAAGTGTAAGAGCACCCATTACTGCTTTTTTACCAAGTAGCTCACCACTATCACTCACTAAGTACATATTTTTAATTTTTTGCGTATCGTAAGCTGTTAAACCAACAAAAATCAAAACACCAATTATGGAAATAACAAAATACATCATAGTAGATTTCATAAAGATATTTACTAATGACGCTATTATAATTCCGAAAAGACCCATCATTAAAAATGAGCCAAGTTTTGTTAAATCTCTTTTAGTAGTGTAACCATAAATGCTCATAGCGCCAAATGTTCCAGCTGTTATAAAAAATACTCTGATAATACTCATTCCGGTATAAATTAAAAAAATTGAAGATAAAGATGCTCCCATTAAAGCTGCGAAAACCCAAAACGTTGTTTGAGCTTTTGCTGCAGACATTTTTGCTATTCCAAAACTCATATAAAAAACTACAGCAAGTGGTGCTAACATTATCACCCACTTTAAACCCGAAGCGTAAATTGTGTTTCCAAAATTAGTCAAACCAATAATTTGGCCTCCATCAGATGTGACTACCGCCATTTTGAAAAAAGCTAATGCGATTAGGCCGGTTAGTAAAACACCAGAAGCCATATAGTTATAAACCTTCAGCATGTAAGCTCTCAACCCTTGATCGATTATAGCTTCCGATGCAGATGATCTTACTGATGTCGTTTGTTTGTTAAATTCCATAAATTTAATATATGAATTTTTATTAACTTTTCAATAGTCAATAATTGCTTTAAAAAAAACCTTAAAAATAAGGATTATATGAAATTTAAAAAGTTGGGTAATACAGATCTAGATGTAAGTTTGATTTGTCTAGGGACTATGACATGGGGAACTCAAAATTCTGAGAAAGATGCTTTTGAACAAATGGATTATTCTCTAAGTAAAGGGATTAATTTTTTTGACACTGCAGAGCTGTATTCTGTTCCTCCAACTGCAGAGTCTTATGGAAAAACAGAAGTAATGATTGGCAACTGGTTTGAAAAAAGAAAAAATAGAGAAAAAGTAATTCTTGCATCTAAAGTAGCTGGGCCAGGTTTAGATTGGATAAGGGATGGAAAAAATAGCTTCAACGAAGATGGTATTAAAAAAGCACTAGATGGAAGTTTAAAAAGATTAAAAACAGACTATATTGATTTATATCAACTACACTGGCCAGAGAGATCAACTAACTGTTTTGGCAGAAGAGATTTTGTTTACAGAGAAGACGAACGAGAGTGGAATAATTTTGAGAACATCTTAAGATCATTAGAAAAATTTATAAAGAGTGGAAAAATTAGATACATCGGTATGTCCAATGAAACACCTTATGGATTATCGAAATATCTTGAACTATCTAAAAGTAAAAGTCTGCCAAGAATGATGTCCGTGCAAAATCCTTATAGCTTAGTTAACAGAACGTATGAGATAGGAATGTCAGAAATTTCTATAAGAGAAAAATGTGGTCTTTTAGTTTACTATCCTTTAGCTGCTGGTGCATTGTCTGGAAAATATAGAAATGGTCAGATGCCTAAAAACTCTAGATTATCATTATTTGAAGGATGGGAAAGAATGATTAACCCGTTAGCTATGAAAGCTTATGATGAATATTTTAAATTAGCAAAAGAGTATAATTTAACGATGGTTCAGCTAGCTCAAGCTTTTGTAAATTCTAGGCCCTTTGTAACTAGCAATATAATCGGTGCAACAACAATGGATCAATTAAAAGAAAATATTGAGTGTATTAAAATAGATCTGAATAAGGAAATAATGGATAAGATCAATATAATCCATAATAACAATCCAAATCCCTCACCCTAATTCAAACCATTGAAATAGATAATTTTTAGTATAAAGATAAATCATGTTTATTAAAAAAATTTTTATAGTTACGATTTTAGTATTATTCGCAACTAATACTTTCGCGAAAACTCCTAGATCAACTGGAAAGTACAAAAATTGGGAAAGTTTTACAGTTGAAACTGATAAAGGTAAAATTTGTTTTGCTCAAACAGTGCCTACAAAAAGAGCACCTTCATCGATACAAAGAGGAAAATCAAAACTTTTTGTTACTTTTAGACCTTCAGAAAATATTAAAGATGAAGTCAGTTTAACTAGTGGACATGAGTATAAATCATCCACGGTGGTGGCTAGCTCTGGAAAAAAGAGATATTCTTTTTTTTCTCAAAAAAATTTTGCATGGCTTCTTGATGACCAAGAAGAAAAAAACTTTATAAAACTAATGAAAAGGGCGACAAATTTAATTATTAAAGCAAGAACGATTAAAGGCGCTGAAACCACAGATCATTATTCGATGATGGGATTTACTAAAGCATACAACACCGCAAAAAAAACTTGCACGTAAATGAAAAAAATTGTTTTAGCTTACTCAGGTGGGCTTGATACTTCGATAATCTTAAAATGGCTACAGGAAAACTATAACGCTGAAATAATTGCGTATACGTCAGATATTGGCCAGGTAATGAATAAAAATAAAATAATAAGAAATGCTAAAAACTTAGGAGTAAAAAAAATTATAATTGAAAACCTTAAGAATACCTTTGTTAAAGAATATGTTTTTCCAATGTTAAGAGCACATGCTGTATATGAGGGTATATATTTGTTAGGAACTTCAATAGCTAGACCTCTGATTGCAAAGAGACAAATAGCCATTGCAAAAAAATATAATGCCTTTGCTGTTTCTCATGGTGCAACTGGCAAAGGAAATGATCAAATAAGATTTGAGCTGGGATACGCTTATTTTGGTAAAAATAAAATTAAGATTATAGCCCCTTGGAGAGAGTGGAATTTACAATCAAGAACAGATCTAATTAATTACGCAAAAAAAAATAATATTCCGATACCAAAAGATAAAAAAGGAGCTCCACCATTCTCAGTGGATGACAACATTTTCCATACTTCAACAGAGGGAAAAATTTTAGAAAATCCAAAGAATTCTCCTCCAGAATTTATATTCCAAAGAACTGTCGCTCCAGAAAAAGCCCCTAACAAGAAAACTAAGGTTAGAATATCTTTTAAAAATAGTGACCCAATATCAATTAATGGAAAAAAATTAAGCCCTGAAAAACTTTTAAATAAATTAAATATATTGGCTGGAAAAAATGGAATTGGTAGAGTCGATTTGGTCGAGAATAGATTTATCGGAATAAAATCAAGAGGAATTTATGAAACTCCTGGTGGGACTATATTATACTTAGCTCATAGAGCAATCGAGTCTGTTACTCTTGATAAAGATACTGTGCATGCAAAAGAAAAAATAATGCCTGAGTATGCAAAGTTAGTTTATAATGGTTACTGGTACTCAAAAAAGAGAATTAACTTACAAAAAATAGTAGATAAAAAAAGAAAACTAGTTTCTGGAGATGTTATCTTAAGTCTTTACAAGGGCAATGTTACAATTTTATCTAGAAGAACTAAAAATAAAGCTTATTCAATGAAAAAAGTTTCTTTTGAGGAAAACAAATCATTTAATAAATCTAAAGTTGAAAAATTTATAAAATTTCACTCTAAACAGTTAAATAAAAGTTAAAAGTCTGATAGAGTTTATTTATGAACTCAACGATTCGAAATATCCAATTAGTGGCAGTAATATTTGTTCTGGCTGCTACTGTAATTGCTTTTTTTCTTGAAGTGAAAGAAATGTATCTTAATAGAGACATTGAGCTTGCCGACCTTTTGCTTTTATTCATTTATATTGAGGTAATTGGTTTGGTTAGATCTTATTGGGAAACTAGGGCTATAAGAATTTCTTATCCTTTGGTAATAGCAATTACAGCGCTTGCCCGATTCATAATTCTACAAGATAAAGAGGGAGATCCAACAAATTTGATCTATATTTCTTCTGCAATTCTTATTGTGGCTATAGCAACAGTCGTTATAAGGTTAAGAAATAGTAAATATTTGAAAATTGATAATTCTAAGTCAAACGAGCTTTAAAACATTTCAAAGTATTTTTTAGTAAACAAGCGATGGTCATTGGACCCACACCACCAGGAACAGGTGTAATTGCCTTAACTTTTTCTTTGATTTTTTCAAATTCTACGTCTCCTACAATCCTATTTTCTAATTTATTAATTCCCACGTCTATAATAATAGAATTTGTTTTTACCCAATCTTCTTTAACTAAATTAGGTATACCAGCCGCGACAACTAAAATTTCAGCTTTTAAACACTCATCTTTTATATTTTTTGTTTTTGAATGTACTATTGTTACAGTGCAATTTTCTTTTAATAATAACTGCGCCATTGGTTTTCCATTTAAATTTGATCTGCCAATTATAACCGCATGTTTCCCAGATAAATTTTTTTCAACTTTTTTTATTAACAACAAACATCCGAAAGGTGTACAGGGTATCATAGAACTATATCCAGACGCTAAATTTCCAACATTACTAGGGTGAAACCCATCAACATCTTTTAAAGGATTTATTAATTTGATTATTTTTTCTTTATTAATTTGTTTTGGAAGTGGGAGCTGAACTAGAATTCCGGAAACTTCATTATCCTTATTTAATTCATCTATTTTATTTAAAACTTCTTCTTCTTTTACATCCTTTGGGTATCTAATTATCTTAGAATTTATACCTACTTCTTTAGATTTTTTTATCTTATTTCTTACATAAATTTCACTAGGGGCAAAATTTCCAACTAAAATTACATGTAAGCTTGGTGCTTTATTAATTTTTTTTTTTATTTGACTTATTTCTCTCTTGATTTCATTTCTTAAAATTTCGGCTTCTTTTTTTCCATCTATAATCATAATTAAAATAACGTTGGAGCAAACATTTCAAATGCTAAATTTCTCAAAAAAATTAGTCCTAAAATTAAAATTACAGGAGATATATCTATTGATCCTAAGTTAGGAAGAAATCTTCGAATATAGTTTAATGGAGGATTTGTTAACCTATAAGAAATCTCTAAAATAGAGTAAACAAGTCTATTTCCTGTGTTTAGAATATTAAATGCAACAAGCCAACTTATTACTACATGTATAATCAATACCCATATATAAAGATTAATAATGTTATCGAATAAAATTAAAACTGATTTCATTAATTTTTTTCCACATAAATTGAAGTGCTTGGGAAAGCAAATGAAGCTTTATTTTTTTCAACAATATCTTTTATTTCAATTGCCAAAATATCCTTAACTTTCATCCATTCCAAATATTGAGATGTTTTTGTAAAACATATTAATCTTAAGTCAATAGAGCTAGCAGCGAACTGCTCTACCTTTATGGTTAAAAAAGTATTTCCACTTTTTGAAAACAAATCACTTTGATTAATAAATTTCTCAATTTCATCTTTAATTTTTTTGATTTGGTCACTAGTGGTTCTGTATTCCAATCCAATAATCCAATTAATTCTTCTATTTGTGGTTTTGGAATAATTAATCACTGCTTTTTCAGCGAATTGAAAATTAGGTATAGTAGCTAAAGATTTGTCAAATTTTCTGACTACTGTTGACCTAAAGCCTATATTTTCAACTGTGCCCTCTATTATACCTTCTACGAAAATCCAATCACCAACTTTAAATCTTCTTTCAACTAATACTAAAATTCCAGAAATCAAATTCTTGAATAAATCTTGAGCTCCTAATGCAACAGCCACACCAAATAAACCTAAGCCTGCAATAATTGGTCCAATTTTAATTCCCCAAAGTTCTAAAACTGCTGCGAGACCTAAAATAAAAATTAAAACTTTAATTGCATTAATTATCCAATTGATAAGATCTTTTGAAATTAAGTCTCCAACAGATTTAATAACAACAGAAAGTGGGCCAATAATTTGATGAAAGGTCCAAAATATTAAGATTGTTATTAAAGATCGATTCAATGTTTCTAAGAAATCTGCAGCTCGGTTTTCAATGGATAGGTAACTAGAAGCTACAAAAAAACCTAAAACTATTGGAAAAAATTTTGCGGGACCTTCCATAGATTTCACCAGAGAATTGTCAAAATTGTTTGTAGTTTTTGAAACGTATTTCTCTAGTCTTTTAATTACAAATTTTGAAAATATTCCTCTTAAAAAAAGAAATAGTACAAATATACCAACAGCAATAATTATTTCTGAAATATTTACCCCAGAGATACCCTTTCTCCAAACATCTGAAAATAATTCTAAAAAGTTTTTTAATATTTCCATTAAGTCCCTATTTTTCTAATTTAATTAATTCTTCTCCAGGTTCAAATGTTTCTAATTTTTTCCAGTTAGCTTCTTTAAATACCTGTAAAACTTTATTACTTATACACATTACCCTCGATCCTGTCATCAAAGGATAGAGAGAGTAATTTTTTATAATCTCAATAAAACTCTCTGCGCTACGTGTCGAATAAACAAAAATTATGTCAGGAGGATGACTGGCAATTATCTTCTTATTTTCATCGTTAATATCTGTAATCTTATCAGAAGTATAATTGATAATTTTTTCAATATTCATACCTTCTTTATTTAATTCACTGTCAAGTTCAAAAGTTAAGTTATCTCCACATAAATACGCAATTTTTGAATTTTTAGATATTCTATTTGAATTCATGATTAAATTTTTTAATGCATAAACATTTCCTCCAGCTGAAATAGTATTTATATAACCTAATTTTCTTGCAATTTTTTCTGTAATTGAACCTACACAAAAAAATAGTTTATTTTTGTCATTATTGGTGACTTTTAAATTTCTTAAAGCATTTGCGCTAGTCAAAATTATTGCATCGTACTTCTTAAAATCAACAGTAACAGATTTAATTGTAGAAATTTTTAAAGTTGGCACATGTATTATCTTATGGCCTAAGGAAAAAAGTTTTCCCATTAAGTCTTCAGTGTCTATGAGAGGTCTAGTTATTAAAATATTCATTTTTTTTTAAATTTTGAACCCGCCAACTCTAACAATTTTTGACCTACGGTTTTACCAATTTTTAAAGCATCATTGACTTTACCGGTCATATCGCAAGTAAATTTCTCTGTTCCATCATCAGAAAATAACTCAGCTTTTAAAATTATACTTTGACCATTAATGACAGCTAGCCCTCCAACTGCAGTATCACAATCTCCACCTAGTGTTTTCAATAAATTTCTCTCAGCTTTAGCGCAAGATGAAGTATTATCATCATTAATTTCTTTCAGAATGCTTTGCGCAAACGTGTCGTTTTTTCTACATTGTGCTGCGATTATCCCTTGTCCTAAAGCTGGCATCATTTGATCTGTTTCAAAAATTAAACTAATTTTTTTTTCTAAGTTTAAACTTTTTATGCCTGCGACAGCTACTAAAATTCCATCCAAATTATTATCAGTAAATTTATTAATTCTCGAGTCGATATTTCCTCTCATATTTATAAAAAGAAAATTTTTATTAATCCTTTTTAATTGAAGTTCTCTTCTTCTCGAACTTGATCCAATCTTGGTATTAACTTTTAATTTATTTAAGTCTATAATTTTTTCACTAATAAGGGCTTCTCGAGGATCATTTCTTTTTATAAACGCTCCAATCGTTAAGTCTGGATGTTCTTCTGACTCCATATCCTTTAAAGAGTGAATTGCTATATCAATATTGTTAGCTAATAAATCTTCCTCTATTTCTTTACAAAACAATTTTTTTCCACCAATACCTGACAACTTTACTTTATTATGAATATCTCCAGATGTTTTTATTGTTTTAACAATGATGCTTTCCTCATTAAAACTCTCATTTTTTTTTAAAATAAGCTCTTTGACCTTACTTACGTAAGATTGAGATAATTTGCTTCCTCTTGCTCCAATTGTAATTTTTTTCATTATTAGTTTATATATTCGATAGATGTATTTTATACTATTGTATAATTTTGCATAAAATAATGAGTAAAAAAATTACTTTTTTAGGAATTGAAACAAGCTGTGATGAAACGGCAGCTGCCGTCATTAGAGAAAACGATATTGAAACAGCTGAAATTTTATCCAATGTAGTATCTAGTCAAGTAGAAGAGCATAAAAGATTTGGCGGAGTTGTACCTGAATTAGCTGCCAGAGCACACCTTGAAAACATAGAATTCATTATTCAACAAGCACTTAATCAAAGCAAAATTTCTCTAAAAGATATAGATGGTATTGCTGCAACAGCTGGCCCAGGGTTAATTGTTTGCTTATCTGTAGGATTGAATATCGGAAGGTCAATCGCCGCGTTTACAAATAAACCTTTTGTAGGAGTAAATCACTTAGAAGGTCATGCTCTTAGCCCTGGTTTAGAGAAAAAAATTGAATTCCCATATTTACTTCTTTTAATTTCTGGCGGCCATACTCAATATTTAATTGTTAAAGATGTAAATGAATACCAACAATTAGGAACTACAATTGATGATGCGCTCGGAGAGGCATTTGATAAAACTGCAAAAATGTTAGACTTAGGATATCCCGGGGGTCCTGCGGTTGAAAAATTTTCAAAGCTAGGTGATAAGAATTATTTTATTTTACCTGAGCCAATTATTAATAAAGCTGGATGTAATCTCTCTTTTGCTGGACTTAAAACTGCTGTTTTACGAGAAGCCAAAAAAATCGGTGACGAAAAAAAGTTAAAGTATAATTTAGCTGCATCCTTTCAGCATACAATAAATAAAATTTTATTAAAAAAAACTGAAATTGCTATTCAAGAATTTAAAAGAAAAACAAATAAGAAGAATTTACATTTAGTGGTGGCTGGTGGTGTTGCTGCAAATTTGTCGATAAGGGAAAATTTAAAAAATTTATCTAAAAAGAATAATTGTATTGTAGTGTATCCTAGTCAAAAATTTTGTGGTGATAACGCATCGATGATTGCATGGGCTGGTATAAAAAGATTCAAGAAAAATTTAGTTGATAATTTAGATATTGTAGCAAAATCTAGGTGGCCACTCGATGCTAACGCGCCTTATATGAAAGGGCCAGGTTTAAAATTATAATGCAATATTGGTTGCTAAAATCTGAACCTGACGTTTGGTCAATCAATCAACAGAAAAAAGCAGGAAAAAAAGGTGCGCAATGGGACGGCGTTAGAAATTATCAGGCTAGGAACAATCTTAAAAAAATGAAAATTGGTGATTTGTGTTTTTTTTATCATTCAAACATTGGTAAACAAATTGTAGGGATCGTTAAGGTTATCAAAGAAGCTTTTGCTGATAAAACTGACAAAAAAGGAAGGTTTGTAGCTGTTCAGGTTAGGTTTGTTGAAGAATTTAATTCGCCTATTTCCTTAGAAAAAATTAAAAAAAACAAGGCTATTTCTCATCTGCCACTAATAAAGCAGAGCAGGTTATCTGTTATGCCAATAGACTATAAAAGCTGGAAAATTATATGTAAGATGGGTAAGATTAGAAAAATTTAATTGAGGAAATCCGTGGCTAAAAATAAAAAAAGAAAAAAATCAAAAAAATCTAGGAAAAAAACTAGAAAGTCTAGGAAAGCAAAAAAAAGATACAAAAAAACAAAAAAAATTAAGAGAAGGTCAAAAAAAGTATCAAAAAGAAGGTCTAAGAAAAGACGTCAAAGTTTAAAAACACTTTCTCAATCTAAAGATAGTGATGGCAACACAATCGTAAAAGTTTCTGATAATTGGGCAAACCAAGCATACGTAAATGAGTCTAAATACAAAAAAAAATACAAACTCTCCATTAAAGAAAATGAAAAATTCTGGGCAAAAGAAGGAAAAAGAATTTCATGGATAAAAAAATACACAAAAATAAAAGATGTTAAATACAGTAAAGAGGAAGTTAGGATAAAATGGTACTATGATGGTACGCTAAATGCTTCCGCTAATTGTATTGACCGTCATCTTAAAAAGAATGCCAAAAAAACTGCGATTATTTGGGTAGGTGATGACCCTGCGGATTCTAAAAAAATTTCATACAAAGAATTACATCAAAATGTCTGTAAAGTTGCTAATGGTTTGAAAAATATTGGAGTGCAGAAAGGTGATAGAGTTACAATTTATCTCACAATGATACCTGAGCTAGCCTACGTTATGCTTGCGTGCGCTAGAATCGGTGCTGTCCATTCAATTATATTTGGTGGGTTTTCTCCAGACTCAATAGCCACAAGAATAAATGATTGTGAGTCTGATTACCTTATTACTGCCGATGAGGGTGTAAGAGGAGGAAAGATAATTCCATTAAAAAAAATTGCTGATGAAGCTTTAACTCAATGTCCGGATGTTAAAAAGTGTGTAGTTGTTCAAAGAACTGGTAACCAAGTAGACTGGAACAACGAGCGAGATGTTTCTTATAAGGAGATGATCGCTTCGGCTTCAAATAAATGTGATCCAGAAGAAATGAACGCTGAAGATCCGCTCTTTATACTTTACACGTCGGGATCAACGGGTAAACCCAAAGGAGTATTACACACTACAGGTGGTTATATGGTTTATGCCTCAATGACACATCAGTATATATTTGATTATAAAAGTAATGACATTTACTGGTGCACAGCAGATATTGGATGGGTAACTGGACACAGCTATATTATATACGGTCCTTTAGCAAATGGTGCAACAACGATAATGTTTGAGGGAGTTCCAAATTACCCAGATAGTTCTCGTTGGTGGCAAATCGTAGATAAATATAAAGTAAATATTTTTTACACCGCCCCGACAGCAATTAGGGCCTTAATGAGAGAAGGAGACAAACCTGTAAAAAAAACAAGCCGAAAAACTTTAAAATTATTAGGAACTGTTGGTGAGCCTATAAATCCAGAGGCTTGGATGTGGTATTATAAAACTGTTGGGGAGTCTAGATGCCCGATAGTTGATACTTGGTGGCAAACTGAAACTGGAGGAATATTAATTGCTCCTCAGCCAGGAGCTATAGATTTAAAACCAGGTTCAGCTACAAAACCTTTTTATGGGATTAAACCGCTTTTAGTAAATCAGGATGGTAAAATAATTAAAGGTGAGGGAAAAGGGCGGTTATGTATGGCCAGCTCATGGCCAGGTCAAATGAGGACTGTTTACGGCGACCATCAAAGATTTATTGATACATATTTTTCTCAATTTGATGGGAAATATTTTACAGGTGATGGATGTAGAAGAGATAAAGATGGGTATTATTGGATAACAGGTAGAGTTGATGATGTAATAATTGTATCAGGTCACAATCTTGGCACCGCGGAAATTGAAAGTGCTTTTGTTGCACATCCTAAAGTAGCTGAAGCAGCTGTCGTAGGTTTTCCTCATAGCATTAAAGGCAATGGATTATATTGTTACGTCACTTTAAATGTTGGAGAACAAGCTACAGGTGACTTAGAAAGAGATTTAAAACTTTGGGTTCGAAAACAAATTGGTCCAATCGCAACACCAGATGTTATACAATTTGCTCCCGGATTACCTAAAACGAGATCAGGGAAAATAATGCGAAGAATTCTTAGGAAAATTGCTGCTAACGAGCCAGATAATTTAGGAGACACTACTACTTTAGCTGATCCTGGAGTTGTTGAGTCTTTAATTCAAAATAGAAAAAATAGAGCTTAATTAAAATTAAGATTTTTTGTAAATTCCTTAAACTCGTTTTCTACAATGTTCCATTTTAATTTTATTGAATTTAAAACTATTTCTTTATCTAAAACTTTTAAATCATCTGCAATGGGTGCCCATCGGTAAAGAGCTAAACCACTATTATGAAACGGCCTATCTAAATGAAACTTGTCCCAATTTATTGTTTTAATTCTTGATGAAAATTCATTCTTAGCTTGAGACGATATGGATTCATCAAGTCCATTTTTTGTTTCTAAGTTTATTATATTATTAAACACTTCCTCTGCTTCATTTTCTTTTAAATTTTTTTGATCAATTAAGTAAGAAAAAACATAAAGTGTCAAATCTGAAATTGAAGCTACATATATATTCCATTTCGCAATATTGATTGACTCTGAAAATTTTTCATCCTGAATCATTGCTGTGTAACGTGTTCCAATCCTTGTCTTTACATATCCATAAAGTGTCGTTTGAGTAACATGGGCTGACCTTTCTTGAACAAATTTTTGTAAATCTTCTTTAGAATTGATTGAAGTAAATTTGTTAATAACCTTTTTAACTGGAAACAGATATTCTCCAATAGTTTTTAGGGTATCTATTATAGTTTTAAAATTCAATCTCACGTTGTATAGTAAAAGTCCCTTGTTTTCTCACTTTGTAGCATTTCATATTGGTTTTGGGAGACCTTTTTTCTCTTTTAATTGACTTTCATATGGGTATGATCTTTCTCATTAATTAATACTTTTTACGTAAAAAGTTAAAAAAGGGGGAAATATGTCAAACAAAGACGCATATTGGGCGAAAACCAAAAACCATATGATAGTAACATTGGTTCTTTGGGCTTTCTTCTCATTAGTCATCTTCATGTTTGGTTCTGAACTAAACACGATGTCATTTCTTGGGTACCCATTAGCATATTACATGACGGCACAAGGATCACTTCTTGCGTTCGTGATTATGTTATTTTGGACTGCCAATAAACAAGAAAAGATAGACGAAGAACATGGGTTCTCAGAAAGAGAGGAGGACTAATGGACTTTAAAGGTGGATTTATAAAAAATCTTCCAAAGATATATGGTCTCTACACTGGAGGTTTCGCAGTATTCATTTTAATAATGGCTATTGCTGAACAAGCGGGTGTATCTGCAAAAAACATCGGAGTGATGTTTGTTGCGTTCACTGTATTGATTTATGCCTTTATTGGTTATTTATCAAGAACGATCCAAGTAGATGCTTATTATGTTGCTGGAAGACAAGTGCCAACCGTATTTAACGGTATGGCAACTGCAGCTGACTGGATGTCAGGTGCATCATTCGTAGCCTTAGCGGGTGGAGTTTACTTTGGAGGTTATACTTATATGGCCTTTTTAGTAGGTTGGACAGGTGGATACGTGCTTGTTGCAACTTTAATGGCTCCGTACCTAAGAAAATTTGGATGTTACACAGTTCCTGATTTTATCGGAACACGATACGGTGGTAATCTTGTAAGAGCTTGCTCTGTATTTGTGCTTTTCATAGCTTCATTTACATATGTAACTGCGCAGATTAACGCTACGGGAACAATTGCTTCTAGAGCTCTTGGAATTCCATTCGAAGCAGGTGTATGGGTAGGATTAATAAGTATCTTAATCTGTTCAATGCTTGGTGGAATGAGAGCCGTAACTTGGACACAGGTTGCTCAGTACATTGTATTAATCATCGCTTATTTAATTCCAGTTTTCTGGATTAGTAACAAAGTAGGTGGAGGGGTATTCCCACACTTAATGTTAGGTGATGAAGTTGCAAGACTTGGCGAACTTGAACAACAATTTGGACTAGTTAAAAACAGCGCCGCAGATATGAAAGCTGCTGGGGTACCAGGAGGATTGAAATATATCTCTGGAACTCACTCTGGAGTACCTGAAGGTGGAATGGCTGTATGGAAATACTTATCGTTAGCGATTTGTATGATGGTAGGAACTGCATCGTTACCTCATATCTTAATGAGATACTTTACAACTCCTTCTGTTAAAGCAGCAAGAAAATCAGTAGCTTGGTCACTATTTTTCATCTTCTTGCTTTACTCATCAGCGCCAATGTTAGCGACGTTGTCTAAATTAGCATTGATGGATCCAAACCTACCAACTGGAATTATCGGAAAATCTATTTCTGATGTTCAGTCGATAGAATGGGTACAAAGATGGTCTGAAGTTAAACAAGTATTTATCGCAGACTTTAATGGTGACGGTATACTTCAGTTGAACGAATGGTTCATGAGAGGTGACGTTGTGGTATTAGCTACTCCAGAAGTAGCAGGACTACCGTTTGTAATCTCAGGGCTAGTGTTTGCTGGTGGTATGGCTGCTGCCATGTCAACTGCTGATGGATTAGTTCTTGCAATTTCAAATGCATTATCACATGACATTTATTACAAGATAATAAATCCAAAAGCGGAAACTGCTAAAAGACTATTAGTTGCTCGTGTACTTCTAGTATTAATCGGAGCCGCTGGTGCTTACATAGCCTCTTTTAGGCTAACAAGTATCTTAGGTTCGGTTGCTTGGGCATTTGACTTTGCAATGTCAGGTCTATTCTTCCCACTTGTACTAGGTGTATGGTGGAAGAGAGCTACTAGAGCTGGTGCAATAGCAGGAATAATGTCTGGAATACTTTCAGGATTACTCTATTTACTATGGGTGTATCCAAAGTTCTCAGTGCCAATTTTTGGTGGTGTGAACACTCCTTTCTTAGGTATCGACCACTTAAGATTTGGTTTAATCGGTGCTCCAGTTTGTTTAGTTGTAATGGTAGTTGTCAGTTTAATGACTAAAGAACCAGATGCTGCTACACAAAAAATGGTAGACGACACTAGAATACCTACAGGTAAAACAGTCTTAGGTAAACAACACTAGTTGTAAACTTTTAAAAATTAAAGGGGCGAATTTTTCGCCCCTTTTTTTTTGACTAAATAATGATATTGTTAAGATATGGTTCCTACTTGGGCAATAATATTAGACTATGTTCTGGGCATGATAATGTGGACTTTAATTGGAAGAGCTGCAATGAATATTTTCCAAAGAGAGGACTCTACATTTTTCTTCATGCGTGTTTTTGTAAAATATACAAACCCAATTATAAAAATCTTTAAGCCTATAACGCCTAGTTTTCTATTTGGTGGATTCATTGCTTTATATGTTGCTTGGTTTTTTTATTTATTTAGATTTTATGCAATGCCTTATTTACTTGGATACGATGTGTGGGGAATGTTGGCCTTTCCATTAGAAAGTGATTTTTCAAAACAACTTTACAGACTTTTTAATTAAAATTTTATTTTTTTTGACAAATCAATTGATTAAAATATAAGTAAAGTATGATCAAACCAATCAAAATATCTCCCTCAATACTCTCTGCTAACTTTAGCAAGTTAGGTGAAGAAGTTATTGCACTTGAAAAGGCTGGGGCTGATTTTATTCATATCGATGTAATGGACGGACACTTTGTTCCAAATTTGACGATAGGCCCTGATGTTATAAAAAGAATAAGACCACTTACTAAAAAAATTTTTGATGTTCATCTAATGATTGCTCCTGTAGATAATTTCATTAAAGATTTTGTAAATGCTGGAGCCGATATTATCACTTTTCATCCAGAAGCTACTCCGAACGTTTCGAATACTATAAATTTAATTAAGAAAGAGGGTAAAAAAGTTGGCATTTCTTTAAAACCAAAATCTTCTATTGGTTTAGTAGAGAAACACTTAGAAGAAATTGATCTAGTTTTAATTATGAGTGTGGAACCAGGATTTGCAGGACAAAAATTTATGCCTGAAGTATTAGATAAAACAAAGAAACTTTGGGAAATAATTAAAAAGAAAAATCTAAAAACTGAAATTGAAATAGATGGTGGAATAAATTTTGAAAATTGTGTCGAAGCAAAAAAAGCTGGTGCAAATATTCTTGTCTCAGGCTCAACTATTTTCAAAGAAAACAATGGCGATTTAAAAAAGAATATTGGAATTCTTAAAACTAGTAAGTAAATGTTTAATTTAAAAAGTATTTATTTTTACTTTTTAGCTCTTCACATAAGCACTATTAAATTTCTAAAAAAAATTTACTTTACAACAAACATATATAATAATTCTCTTAAATCAAAAACACCTGAGCAATTTTATTTTTATCCAAATCCATTTTTATTATCATCGATAACTAATTATAGGAAATACTCTTTTAAAATAAGTGAATTAGATCCAAATATTTTTTGGCTTAAAAAAAGTAATATTTGGAATGAAAAAGAGTTACATAGTTTTTTATGGTTAAATTTAATTGATAGAAAAAATGATGGAAAATCTTTACAAAAAATAATTGATAATTGGATTATTAAATATTCAAAATATAAAAAAAATCTTTGGGAAAATTCCGTGTTAAGTAGAAGAATTATAAGTTGGGTTCTAAATGCTGAGATAATACTTCAAAACGGTTCCTTTTACTTCAAAAGAAATTTTTTAAATAGCATTATTTCTCAAGCTAATCATTTGAAAAAAAATATCAAATTTGAAAAAAGTTATACAAAAAGATTAGAAATATTCACTGCATTAATATTAACCGGCTTGGTCTTTAAGGAATATAGAAACAATTTTGATGTAGGAATAAAAGAACTTGAAAAACTTGTAAAAACTTTTTTTGATAAAGATGGTTTTCCATTTACACGAAATCCAGGAGATTTAATTTTTTTCTCAAAATATCTCATGCTTTCAAGAAAATGTATTGAAGATGCGCACGAGTATTTGCCAGAGTTTTTAGAAACAATTCTAGAGGAAAATTTCAGAAATCTGAAAAGTATTATGGCACCTAATAATCAAACTCCTTTATTTAATGGTGGAACAGAAACTGATCTTCAAGAATTAAACAAATTTTTAATAGAAAACAAAAGTAATTTTAAAAATAATAATAATTTAATTGGTGGTATTCATTTTTTTATTAATAATAAAGTTGCAATTTTTTTTGAAGCTGGAGAACCCCCAAACAAAAATTTTTCTCAAAGCTATCAGTCAGGTCCACTATCCTTTGAATATTACCTCGAAGGTTCAAAAATAATTACCAATTGTGGTTTTGGTTCAAATATATCCTCTAAAGCTATGCTTCTTAGTCGTTTAACGTCAGCACAATCTACTCTTACTTTGAATGATACTTCAGTCACAAAATTTGAGAGAAACAAACTAATAAATAAAATATTTGGAAACTCTATAAAAAACACTTTTAAAGTCATTAACTACGACTACATAAATAACAAGGATAAAATTAATTTTACAGCTTCTCATAATGGATATGAAAAAAATTTTGGCTGTATTCATAAAAGAGAACTTATAATAGATAAAACTGAAAATAAATTAACAGGCAAAGACGAAATCAAAAAAAGAAAAGATGGCAAGCCTATTAGTTATAACCTAAGATTTCATCTTTATCCGGGACTCACTGCTGTGAAAACCATGAGTGGAAATGGTGTTTTAATTCAAATTTCAAAAAATAAGTCTTTATTATTTACTGTGAAAGATGAGTTGATAAAATTGGAAAAAAGTATTTTTCTTGGTGGTAATAAAATTTTAGATAATACTTGTATTACCATTTCTGGTAATTTAGTTAATAAGGATAAATTTTTACATTGGGAAATCAAAAAAAATATTTAATTATGCTTAGAAAAATAAGAAATGCTATAATTTCAGTTTATGAAAAAGAGGGTTTAACTCAAGTCTTAAAGGTATTAAAAAAATATAAAATTAATATAATCAGTTCCGGTGGTACTTACAAATATATAAAAAAAAAAGGCTACAAAGTCAGAGAAGTTTCAGAATTTACTGGTTTCGAAGAAATGTTAGATGGAAGGGTTAAAACTTTACATCCTAAAATCCACTCAGGGATATTATTTAATAGGCGAAAAAACAAACATATAAAAGAAATGAGCACAAAAAATTATGAGTCTATTGATCTAGTAATAGTAAATTTTTATCCTTTTCTCGAAACCTTAAATAAAACAAATAACCCAAAAAAAATTATTGAAAATATCGATATAGGAGGACCAACTTTAGTTAGAGCTGCAGCTAAAAATTTTGAAGATGTTACCATTGTCTCAGATTGTAAAGATTATATTAATTTAATTGATGAATTAAAAAAAAATAAAGGTAAAACAACCTTAAAATTCAGAGAAAAGATGGCTAATAAAGCTTTCAGTCTTACTTCTGGCTATGATGCTACAATTACCAATTGGTTTAACAAAAAATCAAATATTCAATTTCCTGAACGAAAAATTTTTTTTGGAAACAAAATTGATGAACTTAGATACGGAGAAAATCCTCATCAAAAAAGTTCAATATATTCTACGGATCAAAAAAATTTAAATTTAGGTTTTAACAAAATTAGCGGAAAAGAATTAAGCTATAATAATTATAACGATATTTACGCTGGTTTAGAATTATTATTATCAATAAAAAAAATTCCAACCACTGTGATAATAAAACACGCAAATCCATGCGGCGTTGCATCAAATAAGTCTCCATTACAATCGTTCAAAGACTCAAAATCAAGCGATCCGGTCAGTGCCTTTGGAGGTATAGTAGCATGTAACTTTAATATCAATATTAGTTTAGCTACAGAAATTAACAAAACTTTTTTTGAAGTTATTTTAGCTAGGGGGTTTGACAAAAATGCATTGAAACTTTTAAAAAAAAAGAAAAATATGAGATTAATTGATATTTCAAATTTTAGTGTGAAAAATAGACCGGGGGTTAAAATATTTGATAACTCCTTTCTCCTACAAGAGAAAGATGAAGTAGTCTTTGACAAAAAAAAGATTAAATTTGTAACCAAAGCAAAACCGACTAAATTGGAAATCAATGAAGCAGAGTTTGCTTTTAGAGTTTGTAAATTTGTAAAATCAAACGCAATAGTGATTGTAAAAAATAAAGCTACAATTGGAATTGGAGCTGGTCAACAAAATAGATTAGACAGTTGTAGAATAGCCTCCGAAAAAGCTAAGCAATTTCAACCTCAAAAGTTATTAAATTCTGTAGCAGCCTCCGATGCTTTTTTTCCTTTTCCTGACGGAATTAAGACTTTAATTAAATCTGGTGTTAAAATTATTGTACAACCTGGTGGATCAATCAGAGATCAAGAGGTTATAGATGCAGCAAATAAAGCAAAAATAAAGATGATTTTTACTGGTGTTAGACATTTTAACCATTGATTAGATTTGATCTATTTTCGCTGCTAAAATGAAATCACTTTCGGCTAAACCTTTAATCGCATGAGTAGAGATCTTTATTTTAGCATATCCCCAACCAAAACTAATGTCTGGATGATGTCCCTCACCTTCAGCAATTTTTCCTATCTCTAAAACAAATTTTTCACTGGAAACATAATCTTTAAATTTAAACTCCTTTTCTATAAAAAAGTTTGTGTCCTTATCTTTTAAAACATTCCATCCGTTCACTCTCTTTAAATATTTGTGTATCTCTTCCATATCGAAAGGGGGAATGCCGCCTTCACATGGGATACATTTTTTTTTAGCTAAATCTTCCACGATTAATCTTTGATTATACTGGCTACCATTCCAGCTTCATAGTGACCAGGCACATTACATGCGATCTCTAATTTTGCTGATGTATTGAACTTCCAGATTATTTCTCCAGTATTGCTTGGTTCAAGTAAAACACTATTGGCATGTTTGTGTGCCATAGAATGATCTTTTTTTGCCATTTCTTTCATTTTAATTTTATCTATTCTATCAGATAAAAGAATTCCATGTTCCATCATTTTTGTCATTTCAGGTTGATGCTTTATGTGCATTTCTTTAGTTGCAATATTTAACTCATGGACAAGTTCACCCATATTTTTGACTATAAACTTTACTGTTTCACCTTTTTTAATGACTATTTCGTTTGGTTCATAATAGTTGTCAAACATTCTTACCGTAATAGTTTTGGTAACGTCTTTGATATTACCCTTTTCACCAATCATTTTCATATTAGCGGACAAACAAATGTTAGGTATTAAAATCATTATAATAATTAACTTTTTCATAGTTTGAAATTAACATACTTAAATTTTTTTAAAATAAGAAATATAGTCGCTATTACCAAAAACAATAAAAGATACTTTTTTTTAAAGAATTGATGTAAACTAATGTCGCATATGTTTATACATAAAAATTTTGAAAATCTTGAGAAAATTGCTTCTGAAAATTCCAGCAATTATATTTCTGCTAAACCTTTTCCTAGCATTGTGTTTGACAATTTTTTCGAAGCGGAATTATTAAATAAAATTTTGGAAGATTTCCCTAAAAATATTGATAAGATAGGAAATGAGTATAATAACAAAGCTGAAAAAAAATTAAGTCTAAACGACGCTGAAAAACTTTCTATCACTACAAATAATTTCATAAACTATTTAAACTCAGCACCGTTTGTAAAGTTTTTAAAAATTTTAACTGGTATTGAAGAAACTTTAATAACTGACCCATATCTAATTGGTGGTGGTCTTCATGAGTTAAAAAATGGAGGACATTTAAACGTTCATGCAGACTTCAATCAACATCCGAAAATGAAATTAGATAGAAGATTGAATATCTTGATTTACCTAAATCATAATTGGAAAGACAATAATGGTGGTCATCTTGAGTTATGGGATAAAGAAATGAAAAATTGTGAGAAGAAAATACTTCCAATTTTTAACAGATTGGTCATTTTTAGTACAACAGATTACTCGTACCATGGTAACCCTGAAAAAGTGAACATCGAGGAAAATAATTCAAGAAAGTCTTTGGCTCTTTACTATTATTCTAATGGTAGGCCAACTTCTGAGAGAAAATTGGGCCTACATTCTACTATTTTTAGAAAAAGACCTGGAACCGAGGATGTGGATGGAAATTTAGAATTTAAAAAAATTATAGGAAAAATTTATCTAAAATCGAAAAAGAAAATTTAATCTTTCCACATTAAATCTCGATTAAAAATATGGAGCGGGCAAAGGGACTTGAACCCTCGACCTTCTCGTTGGCAACGAGACGCTCTACCACTGAGCTATGCCCGCAATTTAAATATTATAACTAGACAAATTTTTTAAAACAAGCAATATTAAATAATGCGTATTATAGATTGTTTCATGTATTTTGATGAAGATCTGATATTAGATGTTAGATTAAACACACTATCAGAGTATGTAGATCAATTTGTTATTTGTGAAGCTACGTTAGATCATTCCGGAAAGAACAAACAATTAAATTTTGATATTAATAAATTCAAAAAATTTAAACATAAAATTAAATATTTAATAATTGATGATTTGCCAAAAGTTGTTGGGAGTTTTAAAAAAAATTGGCACCCTGCACATTTTAGAGATCAATATCAGAGAAATTCTTTATCGCGAGGTATTCAAGATTATGAAGATAATGATTTAATTATGATTTCTGATTTAGATGAGATACCTAACCCTATTAAGATTAAGGAATTTAACAAAAATGATAAATATGCTTGTTTCGTTCAAAAGAATTTCTCACTTAAATTAAATTTACACAATAAAACAGAACCAAATTGGTTTGGCACTCGTATGTGTAGAAAAAAACATTTAGTATCTCCACAATGGTTAAGAGATATAAAGGCCAAAAGCAGGCCTTTTTATAAATTTTTTAAACCAAGGTTCGATAAATTCATCGGTAATGGTGGTTGGCATTTTAGTTCTGTAAAGAATGCGGAAGGAATTTACAAAAAACTTGATTCTTATGCAGAACAACAATGGAATAACGAAAAATTTAAAGATTTAAATACTATTAAAAGAAAAATAAATCAGAAAGAAGATTTATTTGATAGAAATCATAAGTTTGAAGTAGTAAATATTGACGAAACATTTCCTGATTATATTTGTAAAAATAGAGGAAAATTCGAAGATTTTATTTATACAGAATGACGAACATTTTTGGTAGTATTAATTTATGAATTCAAAATTTCCTAAGCTAATTCCAGTGTTTCCATTGCCAGGTGTCATATATTTCCCAAAGACAAATCTTCCCTTAAATATTTTCGAGCAAAGATATTTAGATTTAGTTAATGACGCTGTAAGGAAAGATAAATTAATGGGGATGATACAATCTAAAATAAAAGATAAAGAAGTTTATAAAGTTGGGTGTTTGGGAAAAATAAGTGATTTTCAAAAAAGTGAAGATGGAAGAATTCTAATAAACTTAACGGGAATAACAAGATTTGAGATTTTAGAAGAGTCTCAAAACACAAAATTATATCGAGAATTCAAAGTTAATTACGATAAATTTTCTTTAGACCTTAAGCCACTAAATGAAAAAGTAAATATCGAACCATTAATAGATAAAACAAAAATGTTCTTCGAAAAAAATGGACTCTTATTAAATTGGAAAGAATTTGGTAAACTAGATGAGTCCCAAAAGATTAATACTTTAGCAATGATTGCGCCAATTACAAATGAGGAAAAGCAAAAGCTTTTAGAATCTGTTTCACTTAATGAGAAAATATTGGTTCTCGAAAAGATATTGGGCTTTTATTTACATGGAAACGAGTTTAACAATCAGACGATACAATAAATTATTAATTTGCCGATTTGTTCATTGAGTCGAAGAAATCTGAATTATTTTTTGTATTCTTTAATTTTGAAATTAAAAATTCTATGCCGTCCATTGTTCCCATAGGACTTATAATTCGTCTTAGAACATTCATTTTAGACAGGTCATCTTTTTCAAAAAGCAATTCTTCTCTTCTAGTTCCAGACCTTGTAATATCAAGTGCAGGATAAATTCTCTTATCTGCAACTTTTCTGTCTAATATTAGTTCTGAGTTTCCTGTTCCTTTAAATTCTTCAAAAATTACCTCGTCCATTCTACTACCTGTATCTATCAAAGCTGTAGAAATAATTGTTAATGATCCTCCCTCTTCTACATTTCTAGCTGCTCCAAAAAATCTTTTTGGCCTCTGGAGTGCGTTTGCATCAACACCTCCTGTCAAAACTTTTCCTGAGCTTGGTATTACAGCGTTGTAAGCTCTTCCAAGCCTTGTTATCGAATCTAATAATATTACTACATCTTTTTTATGTTCAACTAATCTTTTTGCCTTTTCTATTACCATCTCAGCGACTGCAACGTGCCTTGAAGCGGGTTCATCAAAAGTTGATGCTACTACTTCTCCTTTAACTGATCTTTGCATATCTGTAACTTCTTCTGGTCTTTCATCTATAAGTAAAACCATCAAATAACATTCTGGATGATTAGCTGTAATTGATTGAGCAATATTTTGAAGTATTATTGTTTTACCCGCTCTAGGAGGTGAAACAATTAACGACCTTTGACCTTTGCCTATTGGACTTACTAAATCTATTAATCTTGCTGTGTTGTCTGGTTTTTTTTCTGCTTTTACACTTTCTACCTCTAATTTTATTCTTTCATTAGGATAGAGTGGCGTTAAATTGTCAAAAGCAATTTTATTTTTTCCTTTTTCAGGATTATCAAAATTAATCTTATTTACTTTTAACAAAGCAAAGTATCGCTCGGCATCCTTGGGACCTCTGATTTCTCCTTCTACTGAGTCTCCCGTTCTTAAACCGAATCTTCTTATCTGACTTGGGCTGACATATATATCATCCGGACCGGGGAGATAGTTAGACTCTATAGCGCGCAAAAACCCAAAGCCGTCTTGAAGTACTTCTAATACTCCGGTTGCGGTTATTTGCTCATTTTTTTCAGCAAGTTTTTTTAATATCGCAAATAAGATTTCCTGTTTTCTAAGTGTACTTGGATTTTCAATTCCAAGTTTTTCAGCCTCATTAATAAGCTCTGCAGGATTTTTTTGCTTTAATTCTTGTAAGTTCATGAAGTTTTATGATTAGTAGGTAAGTCTTATAAATATAGGCGTTTTTTAAATTATTTCAACCCTTTTTATAAAGGTTTAAAAACAACAACAAATACAATGACTATTAATAGTATTGTGGGAATTTCATTTATAATTCTAAAGAACTTTGAAGATTTTTGATTTTCACTACCGGCAAATAATCGAAGATGTTTACCTAAATAAAAATGATAGTGAGTTAACAGCAAAACTGCTACGATTTTGACTTGCATCCATAATTCAGAAAAAACTGAAAAACCTAATGAATGTATAAGCAAAATTCCAAAAAGCCAGGATAGAAGCATCGCAGGCATCATAATATAATTGTAAAGTTTTTTTTCCATAATCTTAAAAACTTCCTTTTGTGACTCATGATGTGCCTCGGCATGATAGACAAATATTCTTGGCAAATATAAAAGACCAGCCATCCAAGAAATAACAGCAATAACATGTAACGATTTAAATAATAAATAATAATTCATATAATTATTTTATTATATATCTAGTAATTAATGTTTCAAAAAGTTTGATATGGTCCGAATTATCATTCAAACAAGGAATTAAATCAAAATTTTTTCCTCCATTTTCAAGAAAGCTCTCTTTTCCTTGTATACTTATCTCTTCTAAAGTTTCTACACAATCTGAGGCAAACCCCGGACACATAACCAAAACATTTTTAACTCCTTGGCTTGGTAAATTTTCTAAAGTTTTGTCTGTGTAGGGCTGAAGCCATGCTTGAGGACCAAAACGTGATTGGAATGTTGTTTTAATTTCAATTTCTGAGAAACTTTCCCTAATTAATCTAGATGTTTTTTGACAGTAACACTGATACGGATCACCTTTATCGAAATAAGATTGAGGTATACCATGATAAGAAGTTATGATTAAATCTGGTTTCCATGTTATAGATTTTAGTTTTTTGTTAATACTTTTTACTAATGCTTCAATATAAAGAGGCTCGCTTTCATAATGAGGTATAATTTGTAAACTTGGTTGCCATCTCATTTTCATTAATGATCTATAAACTTCATCACAAACAGTAGCGGTCGTAGCTGCTGCATATTGTGGATAGAGTGGTAAAATAATTAAATTTTCACATCCTTCTTTTTGGAGAAAACTCAGCCTGGTTTTTATACTTGGATTTCCGTATCTCATTGCAAAATCAACTTTGATCTTGTCGTTGTGTATTTTTTCTTTTAACTTATTCGCCTGAGAACGAGTATAAAAAAGCAAAGGAGATTCGTTTGTTTCTTTAAACCAAATTTTTTTATATGCGTGAGCTGTTTTGCTAGGCCTAAAAGTAAGAATAAACAAATTCAATATTACTTGCCATATTAATGGATTTACTTCTATTACTCTCCTATCTGATAAAAATTCTTTAAGATATTTTCTTATATCCCACCAACTTGTTGAGTCAGGTGTCCCTAAATTAATTATAAGTACTCCAGTTTTTCCATATTTTACTTCAGGGTGTTTTTCTGTTTTCATTTGTAATCTCTAACAAAATTTATCAATTTCTTAAGCTTCTCAGGATCTGTCTCTGGTTTTAATCCATGACCTAAATTAAAAATATAAGGAACATCTTTGAAAGCGTCTAGATACTTTTTTGTTTCAGAGATTAATTTTTGTTCCGATCCAAGCAGATATTTTGGGTCCATACCGCCTTGTATTGTAACATTTTTGAGATTTTTTGCTGCCCATGTTGGATCAATATCATAATCTATACTTAGGCCATTTGGTTTAACTAATTCATTAAATTCAAAATATTTTTTACCGATGCCTTTGGGAAAGCAAATCAAAGGTATTTTTTTTAATTTACAAAAATCGGAAATCTCCTTATGAGGTTCGAAACAAAAAGAGTTGAGTTTATCTGATGGTATTTTACCTGCCCAACTATCAAAAATTTGTATGACATCTGCGCCTGCTTTAAATTGGTTCTCTATATGAAGACAAATAAGTTTGATTAATTTTTTAAATACGAATTGTAAATTTTCTTTACTAATATTTAATTTTGTAAATTCTATAACGTCTTTGTTGTCTTTTAGATTAAGCATGTAAACAAGCAGTGTCCACGGTGCTCCAGCAAATCCAATTAAAGATTTATTTTTATGTAATTTTTCTCTTGTTAAACTTATTGCTTCGTAAATAGGCTGCAGGTTTTCTATACAATCATTATAATCACTTTTTTGAAATTTCTCCAAATCAAATTTTTCTAAAATAGGGCCAAAATTTTTTTTAAATTCAACTTTTTGTCCTATTGCGTGAGGTATTATTAAAATATCTGAAAATATTATAGCAGAGTCTAAATCAAATCTTTTTATTGGTTGTAGGGTGATCTCCGAACTTAATTTGCTATTCAAACAAAGATTAATGAAATTAATATTTTTTTCCCTTATTTTCTTAAACTCAGGTAAATATCTTCCTGCTTGTCTCATGAACCATATCGAGATACAAGATTTATTTTTATCTAGTAATATTTTAGTAAGATTACTCATATAATTGTGTTTTATATTAAAAGGATTAGTAATAGATCCTGTTAATTATTAATATAACTAATTATACATATTTTACTCAGTTTGATTTTGATAATTTCTTCAATTTTAAAGACATATTTGAATATTTGCCTTAATTATTAACAACTATAGAACTATAATATGAACATCTAATAAAATGTTAGAATAATGTTAATTGTTGTTAGCTTTTTTTAAATTAAAATTTAAATAATGTAAAAACCTAACTTGTTAAGAAATTATTAACAATAATATGAACGAAAAATACAATGTATATCTTGTGTCTGATTCAACAGGGGAGACTTTGGACAGAATTTTCTTATCTTTAAAGTCTCAATTTGCTAATTTTGAATACGAAAAAAAAGAGTATGCTTTCGTAAGAACAGAGCAACAAATAGATAAAATTATTAAAAATTGCTCTGATACTCAAAACCCTATAATTTTATATACAATTGTGGAAACAAAGCTTGCAAAATATATATCTAATACTAGTCAAAAAAATAATGTTCCGTGCTTTGGAATACTTGGAAATTTAATATTAACTTTTTCCAAACTACTCAATCAAAAAGCTATACACAAACCAAGCGCTCAACATGTTCTGGATGATGAATATTATAAAAGAATTGAGGCCATTCAATTTACAATGTCCCATGATGATGGAAAGAAATTAGACGATGTTTCTAATGCAGATATTGTTTTACTTGGTGTAAGCAGAACAAGCAAAACTCCAACTTCCATCTATTTAGCTAATAGAGGTCTAAAAACAATAAATATACCTTTAGTCTTAGATCAAAAAATCCCAGAAAGCTTACAGTCAAAAACAAACAAAACTTGCGTCATTGGACTAATCGCAGATCCAGAAAGATTAGCCGATATTAGAAGAAACAGAGTTGCAATTATGAAAGAAAAAAATTTAAAAGAGTACACAGATCTAAAATTTATAAAAGAGGAAGTAGAACAATCTAAAAAACTTTTTAAGAAACATAATTGGCCAATTATCGATGTTACGAGGAAGTCTGTTGAAGAAACTGCAGCCTCAATATTAAAAATTCTAGAAATTCAAAAAAATAAATGAAAATTATTTTAGCTTCTAAAAGTGGTGTGAGAAAAAAAATTTTAGATAAATATAAAATTAACAGTGACGTTATAGTTTCAAACGTTGATGAAGATGAAGTAAAAAAATCATTATTAGCAGAAAAAGCTTCTCCTTCAATTATATCAAAAAATTTAGCTGAACTTAAATCAATTAAAGTAAGCAGGAATCATCCGGATATTTTAGTTTTAGGTGCTGATAGTGTTATTTCTCATAACAACAATTTAATTAGTAAGCCTAGATCAAGAGAGGAAGCTTTAAAAATTTTAAAAATTCTCAATGGCTCTAAACACTATCTTATCAGCTCAGTTTGTTTTTCTAAAAACGGGTCCATGATTTGGAATTACACCGATCAGTCAGAGCTAAAAATGAAAAATTTTAGAGAAAATGAACTTTTAGATTACCTAAATAAAATTGAGACAAAGACCTTATTAGCATATGGAGTTTATCAAGTAGAAGCAGACGGACTTTCACTGTTTGAGTATATAAAAGGAGATCAAAATTCAATTATGGGCCTCCCCATTAAACAAATTATTAATTATATTAATGAGCATAAAAAATAAAAAAACATTTGCAATTATTGGCAAACCAATAGAACATTCTCTATCTCCTACATTGCACAATTACTGGCTAAAGAAATATAAAATTGATGCAAATTACTCACTACTGCATATCGATGAACAAGAAATTGAAAGTGTCATTAAAAAAATAAGAAATTATGAGATTAGTGGGATAAATGTTACTTTACCTTATAAACAAAAAGTAATTCCATATATTGATAAACTAGTTAATGATGCAAAATCGACCAATTCAGTAAATACAATTTTTCTAGACAACAATAATGTATTAATAGGAGAAAACACAGACGTGTACGGGCTACAGGCTGGTTATCTTAAAGAACTAACTGATGCGAAAAATAAAAGAGTATTGATAATTGGTGCTGGTGGAGTGTCTCCATCTGTAATTCTTTCTTTACAAAAATCTAAAATAAACAATGTTACAATTGTCAACAGAACCTACGAAAAATCAATTTTTATAAAAAAGAGATTTAATTTTATAAATGTTTTGGAGTGGAAAACATTAGAGGATCAGATTGAAAACTTTGATATTATAATCAATGCAACAAGTCTTGGTCTTAAAAATAATAATGATTTTGAGTTTGATTTTAAAAAGATTAAAGATAATTTAATTTTTATTGATACAATTTATAATCCTCTAGAGACAAAAACTTTAAAATATTTAAAAGAAAAAAAGATTAAAACTTTTAATGGATTAGAAATGTTTATTTACCAAGGACAAAAATCTTTTTACTTATGGAATAAAATAAATCCTGAAATAGATGATGATCTGGTTAATTTATTGGTGTCAAAATTACAATGATTAAAATTGGTATTACAGGCTCTATAGCATCGGGCAAGACAACTGCTAGCAAAATAATTTCGTTAAAAAGAGGCCCATTATTTAGCGCAGACGACTTTGTAAAACAATTATATAGGTCTAAAAAATTTAAAAAAATTATCATTAAAAAGTTTAGTATAAAAGCAACAAATAATTTTAAAGCAGAGTTGAAAAAGAAATTACTTTATAAAAAAGCAAACCTAAAAAAATTAACAAAACTTATACATCCGCTTGTAAGAAAAGAAATGTTTAATTTTATAAAAAAAAATAAATCTAAAAGTATTATATTTTTAGAAATCCCTCTATTGATTGAAAGTAAACTTATGAACTATTTTGATTTAATTATTTTTATTAAGTCTAACAAAAGATTAAGGTTAAAAAGATATGTTTCTAAAGGTGGAGATAAAAGATTATTTTCATTCTTAGACAATCATCAAATGAAGGATAGTAAAAAACTTAAATATTGCGATTATGTAGTTGTTAATAATAAATCTTTATCGGTTTTAAAAAGAAAACTTTTAAATATAATCGAATAATGTATGAAATTTTTCTAGACACTGAAACTACGGGACTTTCTTTTCATGAAGGTCACAAAATTGTTGAAATAGCCTGTGTAGAAACAAAAGATTTAATTCCTACAGATCGGGTGTTCCATAAACTTTTAAATCCCAAAAGAGATGTGCCAGACCAAGCCTTCAAAATTCACGGGTTCACTGAAGAATTTTTAAGCGATAAAGAAAGTTTCGATGTAGTAGCTGATGATTTTTTAAATTTTATTAAAGGTAAAAAAATTATCATTCACAATGCAAGCTTTGATTTAAGCTTTTTAAATGGTGAGTTAAAAAATATTAATAAAGAATTAATTGACAAAAGATTAGTTATTGACTCCCTTGAGGTAGCTAGAAATAAATTTCCTGGCACTTCTAATTCATTAGACGCATTATGCAAAAGGTTTGATATTGATCTTTCCCGTAGAACTAAACATAATGCATTATTGGATTGCGAACTTTTAAGAGAAGTTTATATAAATCTTTTAGATGCAAAAGAACCTAAATTTAATCTTTCTTCTGTAACTCTCGAAGATGACAAATCGTCAAATAGAGAAAAAAAATATGGGAAAAAAATTTTACACATAACAGAAAATGAAATTCAAAGACACAATAATTTTTTGAAAAGTGAAATAAAAAAAAATTTTTATTGAACTTTACTTAAATTATATAATTTTTCAAAGTCAACTGTCTGACTGATTTTTATGTCTTTAAATCCAGAACTTTCAAATATGAAAATAAATATTTTTCTTAATTCTGAATAGATATCTCCAGGAACTTTTACTAAAATAATCTTTTCAATTTCTTTCTTGTCTTTAATTTTTTCAGCAAGTTCTATAATGGCAGAGTAAACAATTTTGGTATTTATTTTTTCAAAATCATCTTTTACGGGACTGAGTTTAAGTGTTGTTTTAACTTCTATTATTTTTTCATTTACTTGATTACTTTTAATGTCAATGTTGATTTTATAATTCGAGATATTTTTTGATAATAAAAAAAAAGCTTTTGGATTCGGAATATTAAAATCTAAGTTATTTATATATTTACCAATAATCTTATAATTCATCTTTTTTATCCTCTATAATTTCTCCATCTAGAGTTTTGTCATGTTTATTTCTATTGTTAACATTTCGGCTTATTAGAGAATTAATTAATATTTTTCTTGTAAAAGGTATAAGTAACAAAAAACCAAAAATGTCAGTTATAAAACCTGGTATTATTAATAATAATGCTGCGATCGCAATTGATGCACCAGAAAATATTTCGTAAACTGGATTTTTATGTTGGTATAAGTTTATTACCCCTGTCCTAATCGTTTTTATGCCTTCCAGTTTAGCAAAATATAACCCAATCAATGCGGTTAAAAAGATTAGAGATATGGTCATTAAAGCCCCTATTTTAGCTCCAATTTTTATCAATAGAAAAATTTCTATAGCTGGTATCCCTAAAAATAAGAAAAAAAATGAGTTCATTTGTCTGATACAAAAATATATTATTAATGTATATTTATCAAATTATGAGTAACAGTTTTGGATATATAGACATTATTTTGCTCGGTATGATTGCTGGGTTTATAATTTTGCGACTTAGAAGTATTTTAGGTAGAAAAACAGGTCATGAACCTAAAATTTATCCAGGTTTTGCAGAGCAAAAATTTAATGTACCTAAAAATAACGTCAAAACATTTAAAGAAAATCATGACGTATTAGAAGGAGATGAAAAAAAAGAATTTTTAAAAGGTGCAGAAATAGCATATGAAACAATTCTTACTTCTTTTGCAAATGGTGATACTAAAAAATTAGAAAGTTTGCTTACAGTAGATATGGCAAGCAATTTTAAACAAGCTATCGTCTCTAGAAATAAAGAAAATATTAAATCTGAATTTACTTTTGTTGGCATCAAAGAGTCTAGTGTAGAAAAATATGAAAGAATTAAGAACGAAGTTTTCGCTTCGGTTAAGTTTGTATCCGAGGTAATTTCTGTGAAGAAAGATAAAGACAATAAAGTCATAGAGGGCAATCCTAATAAGATTAAGCAAGTAACTGATTATTGGAAATTTACAAGAAATATTTTGAAAAAAGGTCCAAATTGGTATTTGACTGAAATTATTAGTAAGTGACCAAAAAAAAAAAAATTACACAAAAAGATCTTAATACCTGGAAAAATTACTTAAAAAATCCTTATGACATTGTAGATAAAGATCTGCAACCTAAGAATAATTATTCTCCAAATAAATATCGTTATGATTTACATGGCTATACATTGCTTGAAGCAAATGAAAAGGTGAAAGCAATAATCCTATCTTGTATAGAAAAAAATTATAATGAAATTTTACTTATTACAGGCAAAGGAATTCATTCTAATATTGAACAAGATGTTTATGCATCAAAAGATTTTAGTAAACTTAAGTATTCTGTGCCTGCATTTATTAAATCAGATATTGAAATTTCTAAATATATTTCCTCTATTGAAGACGCAGATAGAAAAGACGGCGGTGAGGGAGCAATAGTTATTAAACTTAAAAAATTATAATATAAATTTAGATAAATCGGTATCTTTAACAAGATTACCCAAATTATTATTTACATAGTTCTTATCAATTATAATTGTTTCACCAGCTTTATCTGTTGCGTTGAAACTTATGTCATCTAGAACTTTTTCAATTATCGTATGAAGCCTTCTTGCTCCAATATTTTCAACTGATGAATTTACTTCAGCAGAAATTTTAGCTAACATATCAATACCATCATCTGTGAACTTAAGTTCTACACTTTCAGTTTTAAGTAATTCTTTGTACTGTTTAATTAAACTGTTATCTGGCTCTTTAAGTATTCTTTTAAAATCTTCTTCATTTAAGGCATTGAGCTCAACTCTAATAGGCAATCTTCCCTGTAATTCAGGAAGCAGGTCAGATGGTTTAGCTAATTGAAAAGCACCTGAGGCTATGAAAAGAATATGGTCAGTTTTTATGGGTCCGTGTTTAGTGCTTACAGTTGTCCCTTCAATTAAAGGCAGTAGATCTCTCTGAACACCTTCTCTAGAAACATCTCCACCAACCCTATCGCTTCTAGCTGAAACTTTATCTATTTCATCTAAAAAAACAATTCCATTTTCTTCAGTAGCCTTTTTCGCTTCTTTAATGATTTTGTCTTCCTCTATCATTTTGTCAGATTCTTGGGCCACCAAAATGTCATGAGACTCTTTTACTGTCATTTTCTTCTTTTTACCTTTTTTGTTTCCCATTGATTTTCCAAGTATATCTCCAATGTTAACCATCCCAACATTTCCTCCTGGCATACCTGGAATTTCAAAACTTTGAAAACCTGATGATTTGTCCTGCACTTCTATTTCTATTTCATTATTGTCTAAATCACCGTTTCTTAGTCTTTTTCTGAAACTTTCCTTTGTCGCAACACTAGCTTTGCTTCCAACTAAAGCATCTAAAACTTTGTCTTCTGCTTTAAGCTCGGCTTTTGCTTTTACCTCTTTCCTTTTTTTCTCTCTTTCCATTGCAATTGCAATTTCAATCAGGTCTCTTACTATTTGTTCAACATCCCTACCTACGTATCCGACCTCAGTAAATCTTGTCGCTTCAACCTTAATAAATGGAGCCTCAGCTAGTTTTGATAGTCGTCTAGAAATTTCGGTTTTACCTACTCCAGTTGGACCAATCATTAAAATATTTTTTGGCAAAACTTCATCCCTCATTTCATCTGAAAGTGCTTGTCTTCTCCATCTATTTCTTAATGCAACTGCAACCGCCTTTTTAGCTTCCTTTTGTCCGATTACATACCTATCAAGTTCTGAAACTATTTCTCTTGGAGACAAAGCACTTACTTTAGAATTCTCTTTTGTCTTATTCTTCACAAGATTTAAATTTGTTACTTTATTAGATTTTACCATTTTATACTTTCTCGACCGTTACGTTATTATTTGTAAAAACACATATATCAGAAGCAACTTTTATAGATTTTCTTGCAATATCTTCAGCCTTCAAATCTGTTTCAATTAAAACTTTAGCAGCAGCCAAAGCATAATTACCGCCTGAACCTATACCAATAATACCATCTTCTGGTTCTAAGACATCACCTGTACCAGAAATTATAAAACTATGCTTTTTATCTGCTACTGCCATAAGCGCTTCTAATCTTCTTAAAAATTTATCACTTCTCCAATCTTTTGCTAACTCAACTGCCGCTCTTTGTAAATTTCCAGCATGTTTTTCTAACTTTGCCTCAAGTCTCTCAAATAAAGTCAAAGCGTCAGCTGTAGAACCAGCAAATCCTGCAATTACACCTCTGCTTTCGATCTTTCTAACTTTTTTTGCTTTGCTTTTTAAAACTGTATTACCTAGACTGACTTGTCCGTCTCCTGCTACTACAGTTTCACCGTTTTTTCTAAGCAACACAATCGTTGTTCCATGCCATTTTTCAGCTGTATTCATGGTATTATATGTGGAGACTAATTTTGGATCTTCAATAGTGATTTATTGATAAAATGATCATTTGAATATATATCAAAGGTAAATCAGCTAAGTTTATGAATAGAAAAGCAAAAATTACTAGAAAAACAAAAGAAACCAACATTTCTGTCGCGGTTAATTTAGACGGCAAAGGAAAGTATAGAATTAAAACTGGAATAGGTTTTTTGGATCATATGTTAGAGCAATTATCAAAGCACTCTCTGATTGATCTCGAGGTTAAAGCCAAAGGTGATACTCATATTGATTTACACCATACTACTGAGGACACAGGCATAGCTATTGGTGAAGCTATAAAAAAAGCTGCAGGTAATCGAAAAGGAATTACGAGATATGCTTCAACAATGATTCCAATGGATGAAACTCTAAGTCGGGTTTCTATTGATGTATCAAATAGACCCTATTTAATTTGGAAAGTTGATCTGGCTGTTGAAAAATTAGGAGAAATGGATACTGAACTTTTTAAAGAATGGTTTCAAGCATTTTCACAATCTGCAGGAATAACTTTACATATCGAGAACATTTACGGTGATAATAGTCACCATAAAGTTGAGTCTTGTTATAAGGGATTAGCTAGGTCACTAAAGGATGCTTTAACTATTGATAAAAGAATTAAAAATTCAATACCTTCTACAAAAGGTTCTATTTAAATTTGATGAACGTCACAATTGTTGACTACCAATCGGGCAATATAAGCTCAGTTATTAACTCTTTCACAGAGATTGCTAAAGGTAAAGTTAATCTGGAAGTTACTTCTGATATTAAAAAAATTAAATTTAGCGATAAGATTGTTTTGCCCGGCCAAGGGTCATTTAAAAGTTGTGTAGACTCATTAAACAACATCGATGGATTAGTGGAAACGTTAAATGAATTTGTTATCACAAATAAGAAACCTCTATTAGGAATTTGCGTAGGTTTACAAATGTTTGCTGATGTTGGTTATGAAGAAGCAGAAACAAAAGGATTAAGTTGGATTCCTGGTAAAGTTTCTAAAATTGATAATCAAAAGGGAAAATTTAAACTTCCACATATTGGATGGAATGAAATTGAAATTGAAAAAAAAAGTAAAATATTAAAAGACATTAAAGATAAGTCTCACATGTATTTTGTTCACAGTTATGAGTTTATACCTGAAGACAAATCAGTCATTTCAGCTACAACAGACTACTCAACTAAAATTGTATGCGCTGTTGAGAGAGATAATTTATTCGGTACACAATTTCACCCCGAAAAGAGTGATAAATCAGGATTAAAGATAATAGATAACTTTATGAAATTATAATGAAAATTTTCCCTGCTATAGATATTAAAGATAAAAGATGTGTGAGGTTAATCAAAGGAGACTTTGAAAATAAAACTGAATATGAAACTTCACCAGTCGATCAAGCAGCAAAATATAAAGATCACGGTTTTATAAATTTACACATTGTTGATTTAGATGGTGCGTTAACTGGAAAGACAGTAAATTTAGAAATAATTAAAGAGATTGTAAGCAAATACGATCTTAAAATTGAAATAGGTGGAGGCATTAGATCTCTCGATAGCATTAATCAATATATCGATGCAGGAGTTGAGAAAGTTATTCTAGGCAGCGGAGCAATTAAAAATAAAAAATTTTTAAAAGAAGCTTGTGATAAATTTAAAAATAGAATTGCTTTGGGATTAGACGCTAAGGATGGAAATCTTTCTGTCTCTGGTTGGAAAGAAAATCTTAATATTAAAACTATAGACTTTTTAAAAGAAGTTAATGATTTTGGCGTTAGCAGAATTATTTATACAGATATAAATAGAGATGGAATGAAAAATAGCCCTAATTTTGATGAGACAATTAAAATTGCTGAAATTTCTAATTGTCCTGTTGTCATCTCAGGTGGAGTTTCTTCAATAAACGATGTTAAGAAAGCAAAAGATTTAAATTATAAAAAAATAGAAGGTATAATTGTTGGCAAAGCTATTTATGATGGTGATATTAAGCTTGATGAGTTGGCAAAAGAGATAGATTAAAATGGTTGCAAAATTATCCACGATTAGACGTAAAATAAAAAATGGAGAGAAACTTGGTTTTTCAGAAAGAGCTAGAGCTGTAAACAAAGGATTGTTACCAAGCAAAGCAAAAAAGAGAAAAAATGCTAAAAAATAGAATTATACCTTGTTTAGATGTTAAAAATGGAAGAGTTGTCAAAGGTATTAACTTTGTAGAATTAAAAGATGCTGGTGATCCAGTAGAACAAGCAAAAATTTACAGTGACGGAGGTGCAGATGAAATTTGTTTTTTAGATATTACTGCATCAAATGAAAACAGGGATACAATTATTGATATTGTAAAAAAGACAGCCAAAAAATGTTTTGTTCCTCTAACGGTTGGCGGCGGGGTTAGAACTATTCAAAATATCACTGATCTATTATTAGCTGGGGCAGATAAAGTTTCTATAAATACGGCAGCAGTAAAAAATGTCGATTTTGTTAAAGAAGCTTCTAAAAAATTTGGAAATCAATGTATTGTAGTTGCTATAGATGCTAAAAAAGTTTCAGAAAATAAATGGGAAGTATTCACGCATGGAGGAAGTAACAAAACAGGTATTGACGCTGTAGAATTTGCTAAAAAGGTTGAAGTAAACGGTGCTGGTGAGATCCTTCTAACTTCAATGGATAAAGATGGAACTAAATCTGGCTATGATGTCGAGCTATTAAAAGCAATTACAACAAATACTAACATTCCTGTTATAGCATCTGGTGGAGTTGGAACGTTAGATCATCTATACGATGGTATAGTTAAAGGTGGAGCAAGCGCAGTTCTAGCTGCTTCTATATTTCATTACGGTGAATTTAAAATTAAAGAAGCTAAAGAATATTTGAATTCTAAAAATGTATCTGTAAGGTTGTAAAATGTTTGAAAACTTAGAACAATTAATAAAAACAATCAGAGAGAGAAAAAATTCCTCTCCCGATAAATCTTACACAAATAAACTTCTTAATGATAAAAACTTAAGTGTCTCAAAAGTAAAAGAAGAAATAGGTGAATTAATTGAATCTGTGGAAAAGAATTCAAATAAAATACACGAAGCTGCTGATGTGATGTATCATTTGATGGTTTATTTAGAGGCCAACAACATAAAAATCGAGGACGTGATGAATGAACTTAAGAAAAGACAAAAATGAGCTACGATAAAAATAATATATTTGCAAAAATTCTTAGGGGAGAAATTCCTTGCAAGAAAGTTTATGAAAACGACCATGTCTTAGCCTTTCATGATATTAATCCTCAAAAAAAAATTCATGTTTTAGTCATACCTAAAGGTGAATACACCGATTTAGATGATTTTAATAGTAAAGCTTCAGATAAAGAAATTGTAGAACTCAACAAAGCTGTAACATATGTTGCCCATTTAATGGGCGCAAAGGATAAAGGTTATCGGTCTTTAACTAATATCGGTAGAGACGGAGGACAGGAAGTTCCTCATTTACATTTTCATATATTTGCAGGAGAAAAAATTGGAAAGATGGTTAGCTAATGATCTCCAGAGTAAAAAGATATTTTTTAGAAATAAGAGATTTTTCAAGAGCAATTGACTTAAATCTTCCAGAAAATTTTCAAATTATTTTGGATGATAAAGACAATTTTCACTTAAACAGATTTTTCTACAAACAAATAGGCGTAGATCATTACTGGAGAGATAGATTATTGTGGTCTGATAATGAGTGGGTAAAATATGTTACGAATAAAAATTTAGAAACACATTTCCTAAAAAAAGGTGAGGATCTAGTAGGATATTATGAACAAGAATATCATCCTAGCACGAATGAAGTAGAGCTTATCAACTTAGGTGTACTAAAAGAATTTAGAGGTTTAAAACTAGGATCGACACTTGTAAATCATGCTATTGCAAGCGCATCAAGAAAAAATCCAGAAAGAATGTGGGTTCACACTTGCAGCCTAGATCATAAACACGCCTTACAAAATTATAAATCAAAAGGTTTTGAGATTTTTAAAGAAGAAGAAATTGATTTTGTAGCTTAATTAATCTTTGGCACTTTAAAGGTGCCCTTTTTAAAAACATCATTTTTAGCAATAATGTTTAGGAAGAAATTAATATTATTGTTGTATTGATCTTTTATTTGCCAACCTTTTAAATCTAGACTTTTCCTATCAAAAAAAACTATTATTTTATAATCATCTAGATAAATAAGTTTTATCAGCTGATCAGTTAATTCTAAATCTCCAGATTTAACAATTTCTAAAAGTTTATCTTTATATAAAATATTTAAGAATGGAGATTTGGAAATTGGATAATGATAAGTTTTATTATATCTTTTTTGGGTTATTGCTAATTTTCTATTATTTATTACTAATTCCTTTTCCTTATTATCGAAGTAATTACATTTTAATTTTCCAGGAAATTCTAAAAGACAACTGCCTTTTTCTTTTTTTTCTTCAATTTCCTGATCAAAAGTAAATTCTAAAGAATTTAAATTGTTTAAATAAGAAATTATTTTATTTTTTTCATTAGCAGATAAATTTATTGTCAAAAGAAAAAAAACTAACGTAAGAAATATTTTTTTAAAGAACTTCACGTTTACCAACATGATTTGCTTTACTAACGATGCCTTTTTCTTCCATCATATCAATAATTCTTGCGGCTCTATTGTAGCCTATCTGTAATTTTCTTTGTAAAAAGCTTGTTGAAGCTTTTCCCTCAGCTTTAATAATTTCTACAGCTTGAGTAAATAATTCATCTTCATCCCCCTCATTTCCAGGCATTAAAGAACTCTCATTTGTTTCTTGTGAGGTAATTTCCTCCATATATTCAGGCTCACCTTGTGCTCTTAAAGAATTTGTAATTTTTTCTATTTCCTGTTCAGAAACATAAGGACCGTGAATTCTTACAATTTTATTTGCAGATGACATAAATAGCATGTCTCCTTTACCTAATAATTGTTCAGCGCCCTGCTCTCCTAGTATTGTTCTACTATCTATTTTAGAACTCACTTGAAATGAAATTCTTGTTGGAAAGTTTGCTTTAATAGTACCTGTTATTACATCAACACTTGGTCTTTGCGTTGCCATTATTATATGAATTCCTGCCGCTCTAGCCATTTGAGATAATTTTTGAATATAATTTTCAATTTCTTTTCCAGCTACAAGCATTAGATCCGACATCTCATCAACGACTACGACGATGTAAGGCATTTTAAGTTTGTGTTTAGTATTATAGCCATCAATATTTCTCACACCTACTTTACTCATTAATCTATATCTGCTGTTCATTTCTTTAACTGTCCAAGATAAAGCCGATGTTGCTTTTTTAGCATCTGTTATCACAGGAGTTAATAAATGAGGTATTCCTTCATAAGTTGATAATTCTAACATTTTTGGATCAATTAAAATAAATTTACAAAGGTCAGGATTAAGTTTGTAAAGTAGTGAAACTATGATTGTATTAATGCAAACTGATTTTCCAGATCCAGTAGTACCTGCAATTAATAGGTGTGGCATTGAAGTTAGGTCGCCCACAATAGGCATACCTGAAATACTTTTTCCAAGAGCTATTGGAAGCTTAATATCTTTCTTTTGAAATTTGTCGTAGGAAATTATTTCTCTAAGGGTAACGCTTTCTCTTTCTTCATTAGGGATTTCTATACCAACAGTATTTTTACCTGGAATAACGGAAACTCTTGTTGATGTAGAACTTGTGTTTCTAGCTAAGTCTTCAGATAAATTTATTATTTTGGACACCTTAACACCCGGCGCAGGTTCGAATTCATAAAGACTAACCACAGGACCGTTGTTAATTGCTTTAATTTTTCCATTAATACCAAAATCTAATAAAATTTTTTCCATAAAATTAGCATCAGGACGATTTTTATTTCCATCAGAACTAAGTTTAGTTAATTTTTTCTCTAAATAATTTATGTTTGGTAATGTATATTTATATTTTGAAAAATTCTCTTTTGGGATACTTGTATTAGAGTCAAAAGAAAAAGATTGCTGAGGTTTCTCTAGTGTTTGAGGTTGATCTTCAATATCCATCTTATTAAAATCATCTTGAATATTCTCAGTAGGTTTTCTTTTAAATAGAGAAAAGATCATATTCAATACTTTCTTATAACTTATGTCAGCAGAGATTGAAAAAAATATTACAGTTAATAGAAGCAATCCATAAATTGAATATGTGTTATCAATCCATGGTGCCCAAGTATTTACAAAGTTATAAGTTAAAGTTCCTACGAATCCTGAATTACCATTATCTATTAACCAAAAAGAATTATCAAAAGTAAGATAGATAAAAACTGTCCCGACTATTAAGTAAGCAACAACTAAAAATAATTTTAAAATTATTCTTCTCAATTCTTTTTTAATAATTAAGTTTAAACCCCAAAATAAAAAATTAAGTAACAATAGAAAAGAAGCTAAACCAAAACTTTGTAATAAAAAGTCTGCAACACTACTCCCATAAATTCCAAAAAAGTTTTGAATTTCGAAATTTCTATCCCCATAAATAAACGAAGGATCTTCTGGAGAGTATGTCGTGAAGGCAATTGCAAGAGCTACACTTGATAAAACTAGGATTAGCCCCAAAAATTCAAAGGTTCGCTTTTTTAAAAAATTTGTTAAACTATCTAAAAAGTTTGTATTCATTTCGAATCGTTTTACGTACTTTTTACCATTTTTATGAAAGTGTTAAAAATTTTTATATGAATAAACAGAGAATATGTGTTGTAGGAGACGGGTTAACAGGCCTAATGACAGCGATAACCTTGAACAATATCCCAGAATTAGAGGTAAATTTAGTAGCAAAAAAACAAATAAGAAATAAAGATAAAAGAACCACTGCTATTTCAGATACTAATTTCGAGTTTTTAAAAGAAAACATCAAAGGTTTAAAAAATAGTTATTTTTGGTCATCAAAAAAAATAGAACTATTCTATGAAACAAAAAAAAATAACATTAATTTCTTAAATCTAAATGAAAAAAAATCAAATTTAATGCATGTTTTTGAGAACAATAAAATTAGAAATTTTTTTTTCAAAGAAATTTTAAAGAGAAAAATAAATATCATTAAAAAGAAAATTAAAAATTTAAATGAGTTGAAAGAATTTGATTTGATAATACTTTGCCTAGGAGGCAATTCTAATATTTATGCGAAAATCTCTAAAGGGAGGTCAATTAAAAAAGATTACAAAGAAATTGCTGTTACCGGATATGTAAGTCATAAATTTAAAAATTTAAACACTAGTCAATTTTTTTTGAAAGAAGGTCCACTAGCTATACTTCCTTTTTCTAAAGAAAACTTTTCATTTGTATGGAGTCTCGATAAAGAATTTTATATCCAAAAATCTAAAGAGATTAAAAATTTAATTCAAGATAAAATTAAAGAGGTTTTAAATACAAAAAATAAACTTTCAGTCAGTAACATTCAGTCCTTTCCTATTTTTCTTGGTCTTAAAAAAAATTACTTTAAAAAAAATATTTTAATTTTAGGTGAAGGCCTCCATACTATACATCCAGTAGCAGGACAGGGATTTAATTTAGTATTAAGAGATATTAGAAAACTAAAAGAAATTTTAAAATATTACTCTACCCTAGGTATTTCACTCAAAAACAGTTACGCTTTAAATGATTTTTATAAAAGTCGCAAACCTGAAAATATAATTATGAGTTTTGGAGTTGATTTAACTCATAGTTTTTTTAAAAAAAATAAATATTTAGATCCTTTTAAGAGTGCTATTTTAAGCAATATTTCTTCATGGAAATCACTATCCCAAATCGCAAAAAAAATCTCAGATAAAGGATTATATTAATTTAAGTGTTTGAAATCAGGTAATATCCCCAACCTAAAAAAGTTTCATCGTTTGTCTGATCAAATTCATCCGAAATACCAGGTATTTTATCGTGTCTTGTACCTTTGTGCTCTTTTTCAATGATAAAATTTAAATTTTCAAATAAAATTTTATAATCACTATGCCTCAAACGATTTTGATATAAATAGTTATTATTATATTTCTTCCAATTTTTTTCACTATATTTTAAGAAATTCAAAGGACTTATGTTTTTATCAGTATGAGAATAATGATCACTATAATCAATCACGGAAGATACAAATCCATTTTTTTTAAGAACAATTTTGATTTGTTTTAGAAATAAATTTAGATCTTCACGAGAAAAATGTTCTAACGAAGCTGTTGAGGTACAAATGTCAAATTTTTCCTCTTTGATATCTTCAAGTTTACATGGAGCTTCATAATTTATGTTGTAATTATTTATTAAGTCCTGATTATTTTTTATTTGTCCTTTAAAATCTTTATTTAATAGTTTTGCGATCCTATGGCTAGCTTCATTGCATAACTCAAAATTAATCATATTATTAATATCAATAACTTTCTGAAATTTAGAATTTTCAAAATAATAAGAAAAAAAAATATTTTGTTCTAATGATTTTCCAGCTCCAACTTCAAGGATCGAGTTACAATTCTTTTCCTGTATTGATTTTGCGTGCCTTTCCCAATGAGGGTCTAGTTTTGTGAATTGAATTTTTGCCCTGCCCGTTATATGTCTTTGTACAAAATATAATGTTTTATTAAGTTTAAAAGTTTCAAAAACTTTATATAGCAAAGCTTTTAATTTCCAGTTAATTTGAAACATAAAAAAATATAAAGTAATTAAAACAGATTTGATATGAATATTTATGCTTTATCTTCAGGCAAAGGTCCATCAGGAATTGCCATTATTAGAATTTCTGGGCCTGATGTTTACAATATTTGTAAACAAATCACGAAACTTAAAGAGATTAAATCTAATGAATTAAATTTTTGTAAATTTTATAACCCCAAAAATGATAACGTTATAGACCCCGAAGCATTATTATTGTGGTTTCCTAGCCCAAACAGTTATACAGGGGAAGATTTAGCCGAGCTTCAGATTCATGGTAGTAACGCTGTAATTAGTGCTTTATTGGGCGTTTTATCCGAGCAAGAAAACTGCAGACTCGCTGAACCGGGCGAGTTCACCAAGATTGCTTTTCAAAATGATAAAATTGATCTGCTTAAAGCAGAAAGTATTGGAGATCTTATTCATTCTGAGACAGAATTACAAAGACAACAAGCAGTTAAATTAGTTCAGGGAAACGCATCAAATTACTATAATGATTTGAGGGAAAAAATAATAAAATCTCTTGCTTTTATAGAAGCAAAAATTGATTTTGCAGAAGAAGATCTCCCAGAAAAGGTATTAAGAGAAGCCCATAAATCAATCAAAGAAATTCATTCAGAAATATTAAAAATTATTGAGGATAATAAAGTAGGAGAAAAAATAAGAGATGGATTTAGGGTTTCTATAACAGGTGAAGTAAATGCTGGAAAATCATCTCTATTAAATTTACTTTCAAAAAGAGAAGTAGCGATCGTCTCTGACGAAGCTGGTACAACAAGAGATGTTATAGAAACTTATTTAAATTTAGACGGTTATCCAGTTATTCTAGCAGATACAGCCGGTATAAGAGAATCTAAAAACGAAATAGAAAAAAAAGGGATCTCTTTAGCTTTAGGTAAATCAAAAGAAGCAGATATAAACATAGTAATGGTCGATAATTCATCTAAAAAAATAAACAAAGAAATACAAAATATGATTAATAAAGATTCAATAGTACTTTTAAATAAATCTGATGTTTCAGATAAGCAAAATCATAAATTTGACGTTGATACTGTTTTAGCTTCAGTAAAAAATAATCAAAATATAGATCAATTAATAAATTTGATAAAAGCTAAGCTAAGTGAAAAGTTTTCATCAAATAATAGCACTATAATCACTAGAGAAAGACATAGAGTTAAGCTTAATGATTGTTTAAAAGAGATAGATAAGTTTCTTAAAAAAGACCCAACCAAAAACCTGGAATTAGCTGCAGAGGACCTAAGAATGGCTACACGACATCTAGGCGGTATCGTTGGAAAGGTAGATGTAGAAGAAATACTTGGATCTATATTCAAAGACTTTTGTATCGGTAAATAAAATACTACTTGTATTCTTAATTAAGACGTTTACATTCTTCTCATGACAAAACGAAGCTATGATGTAGTTGTTATAGGGGGTGGGCATGCTGGATGTGAGGCAGCAGCAGCTTCCGCTAGAATGGGCGTAAATACTGCTCTTTTTACCCACAAAATAGAGACTATTGGCGAAATGTCGTGTAACCCAGCCATCGGGGGACTTGGAAAAGGGCATCTTGTGAGGGAAATCGACGCTTTAGATGGTGTGATGGGCGTTGTAGCTGATAAATCAGGTATTCAATTCAGATTATTAAATAGAAGTCGTGGTCCAGCAGTTCAAGGACCAAGAACGCAGTCAGATAGAGCTCTTTATAAAGAGCATATGAAAAAAATTTTGTTAAATTATAAAAATCTGGACGTAATTGCGGACCCAGTAATCAAATTTATGTTTGAGAGCAACAAGGTCATAGGTTTTGTTTGTCAAAGCGGACAAGAAATAAGAACTAAAGAATTAATACTTACGACGGGAACTTTTTTGAATGGTTTAATACATATTGGTGAAACTCAGATACCAGCGGGTCGATATGATGAAAAACCGTCAACTGGTTTGAGTGAGCAATTAGCAAAATTTAAAATGCAGATCGGAAGACTGAAAACTGGAACTCCTCCTAGACTCGATGGAAATACAATTAATTATGATGAATTAGAAATGCAGCCAGCAGATAATGATCATTATTATTTTTCTTTTTTAACTAACAAGATTGAAAATAAACAAATTCACTGCGGTATGACTTATACAAATGATAAAGTACATAAAATCATAAGTGATAATATTTCTAGAAGCGCTATGTATTCAGGAAATATTAAAGGTGTAGGCCCAAGGTATTGTCCATCTATAGAAGACAAGATTGTTAAATTTAAGGATAAAGAAAGACACCAAATATTCCTAGAACCAGAGGGTTTAAACGACAATACTATTTATCCTAACGGTATTTCAACATCCCTACCAGAGGAGGTACAGCTCAAAATACTAAGTAAAATCAAGGGTTTAGAACGAGTAAAAATGAAAAGAGCAGGGTATGCTATTGAATATGATTATGTAGACCCGCGTGAACTCACGTCTTCTTTAGAAACAAAAAAAATTAAATCGTTATATTTAGCCGGACAAATTAATGGCACAACAGGCTACGAAGAAGCTGCCGCTCAAGGATTGATCGCAGGTATTAACGCGGCTCTTAAAATTAAAAAACAAAAACCATTTATTTTGAACAGATCTAATTCTTACATTGGAGTAATGATAGATGATTTGATAACTAAAGGCGTTAGTGAACCCTATAGAATGTTTACATCAAGAGCAGAATACAGACTTACACTAAGAGCTGATAATGCAGATCAAAGATTATCCCCTTTAGGAATTAAAATAAATTTATTAAGCCCTACTAGAAAAAAATTATTTCTTGAAAAAGAAAACCATTTACGTGCATTAAAAAATTCTCTACAGGCTAAAATTCTTTCACCTAATCAAGCTAAAATATATTCAATTAAAATTGCTATGGACGGTGTTAAAAGATCTGTATTTAAAATAATGGGACAGAGAAATTTAAATATGGCAAAAATAAGGCATATATTTTCAGATATTCCTTTCAAAAATACTAAGTTAGATAAGCAGGTTGAAATTGATGCCCACTATCAAGGTTACCTGGATCGTCAATCTCGTGATATAGAAACATTCGGTCGAGATGAGTCTTATTTAATACCTGATGACATAAATTTTGATAAATTAAGTGGGTTATCGAATGAAATTAAATCTAAGCTTAAAAAAATTAAGCCGAGAACGTTGGGTCAGGCTTTAAGGATAGACGGTGTAACACCAGCAGCCGCAATAATTATTATGTCCTACTTAAAAAGAGGAAAAAAACGAGTTTCTGCTTGATGAATAAAGCAGAGGTTATTAGTTACCTGCATAAAAAGCTTAATTTTTCTGCAGAATCTACGAGAAAACTTGATACTTACGAGAAATTGCTTTTAGATTATAATGAGCGTTATAATTTAATAGCAAAAAGCACAGAAACTAATCTCTGGGAGAGACATATCCTTGATTCTGCACAAATAGTTCATTATTTACCTAGCAACACAAAGGAGATTAGTGATCTCGGGTCAGGTGCAGGCTTGCCAGGTGTGATTTTATCTATTTACGATCTTAATAACACGTTTCACGTGAAATTATATGAGAAATCATCAGTTAAAAGACAGTTCTTGAAAAAGGTCCAGAAGCATTTAGATCTAAATTTTGAAATCAAAAAAAACATTTACGAGGATGAGGTAGGTTCTGACGTTATTGTAGCTCGAGCATTTAAAAAACTTCCCGAGATCATGAGAATTTCACGTGAAATAATAAAAAAACCACATAAAATGATAATTTTAAAAGGTAAAGATGCACAATCAGCCATAAATAAGGTTTCAATGACTCAAAATTATAGTTATAAAGTTCTTAAAAGTGTGACCGATATTGATTCAAAAATTTTGATTATCGATAAAAGATAAAATGAGTAAAAAAAAGATCATAGCTGTAATTAATCAAAAAGGTGGAGTAGGCAAAACTACCACTGTAATCAATCTAGCATCCTCACTGTCCATTTTGGGTCAAAAGAATTTAATTATAGATTTAGATCCACAAGGTAACGCAACAACTGGTTTGGGCAAATCCAATAATGAAGAGCAAAAAAATATTTATAATTTATTAATTAATAATATTAATTTAAAAGAAGCAATTCAAGAAACGGAAGTAAAAAATCTAGATCTTGTCGGTTCTAATGTAAACTTATCTGGTTTAGAGGTTGAAACAGCCAATGACTCAAATAGAGCTTTTGTTTTAAAACAAATACTAAATGGTTCAGATAAAAATTTATTAGAAAATTATAACAATATTTTTATAGATTGCCCTCCATCATTAAGTCTGCTTACGATTATGGCTTTAGTTGCCTCTGATGAACTTCTAGTACCTCTTCAAACCGAATTTTTTGCATTAGAAGGTATAACTCAATTGGTTAAAACAATTGATAGAATAAAAGTTAACTTAAATCCTGATTTAAAAGTCAGAGGCATTTTACTCACTATGTTTGATAAAAGAAATAAATTGTCATCTCAAGTAGATAAGGAGGCGCGTAATTATTTTAAAGAAAAAGTTTATAAAACAGTAATTCCGAGAAATGTTCGTTTGTCAGAGGCACCATCTCATGGTTTACCTTGTGTTATATATGATAAAACTTGCTCAGGAAGCAAATCATACTTAAAATTAGCAAATGAATTCATAGAAAAAGCACCAGACATTGGTAATGTAGCATGAAAAAATCAAAAAAAGGTTTAGGTAGAGGATTAACTGCTTTATTTGGAGATCAAAAAAATGATGTTAAAAAAGGTGAAAAAGTTCCTGATAATAAGTTAAAGGCTAACATCAGTGATTTAACTAGAAACAAATATCAGCCTAGAACGCATTTTGATGAGGCTAAACTAACCGAATTAGCCAATTCTATTAAGAAAAATGGCATAATTCAGCCGATCGCTGTACGAGAAGATAAAGTTGATCCTGGTAGGTATGAAATAGTTGCAGGGGAGAGAAGATGGTTAGCTGCTCAAAAAGCAGGCTTACATGAAGTACCTATTGTAGTTTTAGATTTAGATGACAATGAAGCTTTAGAAGTTGCAATTGTTGAAAACATTCAACGTGACGATTTAAATATAATTGAAGAGGCTAAAGGGTACCTTAGATTATCTGAAGAATTTGAGTATGATCATGAGAAAATTGCAAGATTTATGTCAAAAAGCAGGAGCCATATTAGCAATACATTAAGGCTCTTATCTTTGCCTAAAGATGTAGTAAACCTGATCGAAGAGGGATCTTTAACAGCAGGTCAAGCAAGACCTTTAATCGGATTATCAAATGCAACAAATATTGCAGAAGAAATTGTTGCAAAAAATCTTAGCGCCCGAAGCGTCGAAATGTTAGTCAGAGGAAAGAAATCACCATCTAAAGTTGGCCAATTTAGAATGGACGCAAATATTCTAGATGCACAAAATATCATTCAAGATAAACTAGGATTAAATGTTCAAATTCAAAATAAAAGAAATAATTCAGGAAAAATTACTATTTCCTACAAAAATTTAGAACAATTTGAGTTTCTTTCTAATTTGCTTAAGCGGAATTAGCACACGCGCATAAATCTATTATTAATTTCTTAATCAATAAACTACTATTAACCGATGAATTTGTTTTGATTTGCTTTTCGATGTTGTAGGTTTTATTTAAGAATTTATTTAATTTAGTTTTATTCCACCTTTTTGATTGTTCAATTAATATTGGTTTATCTTTCCAAAAAATTGGCGGTTTTAGATTTGACACTAAAATGTCGATATTATTTTTGTTATCTGTCTTTAAATTTTCAATTTCTTTTAATTTATTTATTCTTTGATTAATAATGTTAAGATAAAAAATATTGTTTTCTTTCTCAAAAATAGTGTCAGCTAATAGTTTATTCGTATTAATTTTATTACCATTTATGGCCTCATCCCTTAACTTGTTAAAATCATTGTTAGTTCTTATGTTTAATAGCGTTACAATTTTAATTGGATCGATGGTTTTATCTATAAAACAGCTTTTGATCTTATCAATTTCATTATTAACTTTAGCTCTATCCAAATTTGAGTTTTGGGAGATTATGTTTATTATTTCAGGTGTTAAGTTTTTGAATCCTTTAAGTTTATTTACAATAATTTTTTTAATTGTAATTTCGTTATCTGGATAACATGCCACTACACCGCATTCTGTTGATTTTTCTAAGCTATTTCGTAATTTTGATTTTTTATCTAAATTTTCACAAAATATATAAATTTTTTCGTCACTAATGTCTCTTATTAGGTCATCTATTATTTTAAAGATTTTGTCACTTGCTTGATCTATAAAAATTATTTTTTTTTCATTGAACAGTGATTTGTTTGATATTTCATTTAACAAAATATTTTTGTTCAGTAAAACTTCATCTTGTAAAAAATTTAATTTTTCATTTTCTTTATTTTTGCTTCTGATAATTTCTTTAAATTCTTTTTTTAGTCCTTGGTTCTCACCATAAATCAAAAAAATTTTATACTTGTGAAATGGATCTAAATTTTGTTCTAATAAATAGCTTTTAAATATCATTAATTTTTGTACCAATACCGAATGCAATCTTTTCTGAAATATTTTCAACTAAGTTATCTATAAGCTTTTTTTCATTTGTAAGTGTTTTAGTATGAAACTTGTCAACCGTATAGTCCCCAAGGATATTAAAGGTCATGTTTTGTTTATCTTTTTTGCTATTTATCAAGTCAAAAGCGACGCTTACCTGTAAGTTTATTTGATATTTTGTTATTTCATTTTTGATATTTTTTTCTTTAATGCTCTTATTTTTTTTTGTATCGAGGTACAAAATTATTTCATTTTGCCTTTTTTGCTTTGAATAAATAAATAAATTATTTTTAATTTTATAATTAATTCTTTTGTCTCCACTCATTATTATTTCTTTTATAGAAAAATTGTTTGCGTCTGATTTGTCTAAAACTTTAAAACCACAGCCATTAAGCAATATTATTAATGAAATAAATGTGAGTTTAATAAGTTTTTTTTTGAGCATAATTTAAATAATATAATTTATTATTTTATTTTTGATAAAGATAGTTTTAACAATTTTCTTATCAATGATATATTTACTCGTTTTAGATGACTTTCTAGCAATCTTATCTACATCTTTTTCACTAAGATCTTTTTTAATCAATATAATATCTCTTGTTTTACCATTTACTTGTACCGCAAAATTTATTTCCAAATTTTCTAAAACTTTGCTGTTTATTTCTGGCCATTTATCCACATCTTTGCAATTTAAATTCTGAAGACACTCATTAGCTAAATGAGGCGTGAAAGGTAACATTAATTTTAAGATTTTTATTAAGCCATTACTTAGAGTTTTTTGGGTTATACTTTGACTAATTGACTCATTAAAATATCTATAAACTTCATAGAACTGAGCAACAGCAACATTTAATTGAAAATTATTTATGGCTTTATCAATCTTAAAACCATAAAAATTGATCTTATTTTCGAAATCTTTTGCACGAGAAATATCATTTTTTATTTTTTTTGCGTTTATTACTGTATTAGTAAGATTCCAAATTTTTTGAAGAAATTTACTTGCAGAATAAACCCCAGTATCTGACCATTGAATATCCTTTTCAGGCGGACTATCAGATAAAATAAACCACCTCACAGCATCAGCTCCATATTGTTTAATCATTGTTTCAGGGTCAATTGTATTTTTTTTTGATTTTGACATAGACTCTGAAGCACCAATTTTTACTTCAGTTTTTTTTAATTTATTTATTGCCTTTTTTTCATTTATTTTTTTAACTTCTTCTGGATATAACCAATTTCCATCAGAATCTTTGTAAGTTTCATGACAGACCATTCCTTGAGTAAATAAATTTTTAAATGGTTCTGAACATGTTATTTTTTCATCACAACGTTTTATTGCTTTCATAAAAAAGCGTGAATACAACAAATGTAAAATTGCGTGCTCTATTCCACCAATATATTGATCAACAGGCATCCAATGATTCGTACTTTTTACATCATAAGGATTTTTACTTTTTGGTGAACAAAACCTGATAAAATACCATGATGAGTCTACAAAAGTGTCTAAGGTATCCGTCTCCCTTAATGCTGGTTTCCCCGTTTTTTTATGAACAGTTTTTATCCAACTGGGGTGATTTTTTAAGGGGTTTCCAGAATCTGAGAGATTTACGTCTTCTGGTAGTTTTATTGGAAGCTCACTTTTATCTACCGGCACTACCGAGCCGTCTTCTAAATAAATCATTGGTATAGGACATCCCCAATAGCGTTGTCTTGAAATACCCCAGTCTTTTAAACGAAACAGTGTTTTTTTTTCACCAATCTTATTTAAGACAATTTTTTCAATAATTTTATTTTTTGCATCTGAAACATTGAGTCCATTTAAAAAACTTGAATTAATCATTTTCCCATTACCTGTATATGCTTCTTTCAGTTCGTTTTGAGAAGTGTCTTCATTTTCAGATACAACTTTTATAATTGGCAATTCATATTTTTTAGCAAAATCAAAGTCCCTTTGGTCATGAGCAGGGCATCCAAAAATAGCTCCGTTTCCATAATCCATTAAGACAAAATTTGCCACGTATATAGGTAATATTTTATTTTCAATAAAAGGATGTTCAACAAATAATTTTGTGTCAAAGCCTATTTTTTCTGCATTAGCTAGAGCTTCTTCTGTAGTTCCAATCTTTGAACATTGATCTTTAAAATCTTTAAATTTTGAATCATTTTCAAATTTCTTACTAATTTCATGGTCTACTGAAATAGCGATGAAACTTGCTCCAAAAATTGTGTCTGGTCTTGTGGTAAAAATTCTTATTTTTTTATTTTCATTTTTAATTTTAAAATCTAACTCACATCCAATTGACTCTCCTATCCAATTTTTTTGCATTAACTTTACTTTTTGAGGCCATCCAGGTAAATTTTCTAGATCTTTTAGTAATTCTCTAGAATATTTAGTTATATTAAAAAACCATTGTGATAATTTTTTTCTTTCTACCACAGCATTAGATCTCCAACCTTTGCCATTTATAACTTGCTCATTTGCTAGCACAGTTTTTTCAACTGGATCCCAATTCACATAAGTCTCTTTTCTTGAAACTAAACCTGCATTATAAAAGTCAATGAACATTTCTTGTTGATGCTTGTAATAATCAACATCACAGGTAGAAATTTCTAAATCCCAATCTATTGATAGGCCCAACTTTTTCAGTTGTGTTTTCATGGTTTGAATATTCTGTTCAGTCCATTTTTTGGGATTTAGATTATTCAACCGTGCAGCATTTTCAGCTGGCAATCCAAAAGAGTCCCAACCCATGGGGTGTAAAACGTCAAACCCTTTCATAAATTTAAAACGAGCTATCACATCACCTATAGTATAATTTCTTACATGGCCCATATGAATTTTTCCTGATGGGTAAGGAAACATTTCTAGGCAATAAAATTTTTTTCCATTCTTGTTATGTAACCTAGACGCCTCAAATTTTTTTTGCCACTTTTTTTCAATTGCTTGAAAATTAACTCTTTCCATTAAAATTTATTTTTTCTTTTTTTTAGAATCTTTTTCTAAAATTGCTGCTTTTCTTATAATTGCAGCCAATAGTTCCTGACTTATTTTAGAGTTTTCTAGTAGTGAAGTTCTGCAGCTTTGATTGGAACCACAGACTCGCTTATGTACAATTATTTTTAAACTATCACTTCTTACTTCGTTAGATAAAAATCTTATTGATATTTTTATTGATCCATCTTTGTTATTGTCTGCATACCAATCTGAAATTATAACACCACCTGAATAGTCAACAGTTGTCATTGGTAAAAAATCTAGTATCTCTAAAGAAGCTCTCCACATAGGGTTTGATGTACTAAATTCATAATTCGTGCCTCCTCGTTTCCCTATTAAATCTTGAACAGAAGTTCCTCTACCTTCTCTGACATTTTTTTTAGCTCTCTCTTGCATATTGACTGGTTGTTCTCTCATATCAACTTTCTTAAAACCTCCACAACTCACAAGGGAGAATAAAAGGGTAGTAATAATGATAGATTTAAATAAATAACTCATAATTGTATTCTCAAACTGTAAATAACATTGATCGGAAGTAAAAACTAATTATTTCAGGCTAATATCCCTTAATTAACTTAGTTTTTTACCTGTTGTATTTATGCAACATAACTCAAAAAACGTTATGTTTTGGTAAATCTTATTAGAAATCCCAATATATTTCTAATATTTTCCCCTCAGTTAAATATTTAACTAAACAAAGGAAAAATATGAAAAACATAATCAAAACGTTAGGCGTTATGTTAGCTTCTATTTCTTTACTAGCTGTTTCAGCGAAAGCTGGCGAGTTAGCTGTTAGTGGTACTGCGAAAGCAACTTACAACATCTATCACGGAAATGCGACTGGTAAAGGTTTAGGTGTAACAAACGAACTTAACTTTACAGCGTCAGGTGAGATGGACAATGGTTACACATGGACATACTCAATGGAATTAGATCCAACTGATGCAGCAGCAAGTACAGCGAACAATGATGACACACAAATTAACCTTACGACACCGTACGGTAAATTTGGTATCATGATCTTAGAAGGTGGACTTGATGCAGAAGATGCAGCGTCACAATCAGCTTACTCAAGACCAACTGATTCAGGTGACCCATCAGCAACAGTAGATAACTACTCAATTGATTCTTACAATAACGTAATGTACACGTCTCCAGCAGACATGTTACCGTTAGGTACAGTAATCAAGTTAGCTTACGCTCCAGACTTAGACACTACAATGAATAGTGGAAATGCTGCTGGTGCAAACCAAGTCGAAGGTACATCTACATATGTAGGTAGATCTATGACAGCTACACGTATCGATATGACACCAATTGATGGTTTAACAATTGGAGCATCTTACAATGAAATGGATAAGCAAGGTGCTGCAAAAATGAACCAAACAGCGGAGTCAGGTGCATATTACGGAGTATACACTATTGGTAATTTATCTGTAGGTTATTCAAAAGCTATGAGAGCTGACATGGTAGCCGATGGTAGTTTATCTTCAACGACTGAAGTAGAAAGCTATGATCAAAGCAACATGTCTGCTGCTTTTGCATTCAATGATGATTTAACAATTTCTTACGAAGTTGAAAAATCAAGCAAAACATTCCAATTGGATTCAGTTGCTGACATTGAGCAAAAATCAACAGGTATCCAATTAGCTTACAATTTAGGTGGAGCAACTTTTGCGATGTCAAGAAATTCTCATGACAACGTAGGATACTCAACAGCAACAGATGGTAGAGACGTAGACCAAACGTTGTTTGCACTTACTTTAGCGTTCTAATAACGTAGAGTAACTTAAAATTAAAAAAGCCGGCTGAATATTTCAGTCGGCTTTTTTTTTATCTCAGACATTAACGCAAAAGCGTTAGAATTTACGATAGAAAGCTTATTTAAATTTGATAGCTTTATACCTCCGAGAGGTATAAGATTTTCTTTTCGTGAGAGTTTGAAAAGATTGAACTTTACTATGCCTAAATTCCCCCTTTTTTCTTTATAATTTGTAGGGAATAATCTAGAGAAAATTAAATACTTACAACCTTGTAAAGTCTTAATATTTAATTCTTTCAGATTGTGGGCTGAACCTATTACCTTATACTTTGTTTTTTTATACCTATTTAGCTTTAAGTTATTATTATGAGCTGAAATGTAAAGTCCGTCAGCTTTCAAGGTCGTCATTAATTTAAAATCATTTGCAATAAATAAATCAATTTTTTTTGCCTTGCAAACTTGTCTAAATTTCAATAACTGGTGTACGTTCTTAATTTTTTTTTTATTCCGATAAATAATTATGAATTTATTGATATTTTTTATATTACTTAAGTCAATATCTTTGATATTTTCTATAATTAAAAAATACTTTTTTTTAAATGAAAACATATGAGTACAATAGTAGATAGATTTAACAAAATAAAATCTAAAATAAAAGAAATTGATGAAAACCAAACGTCTAAAATTGTGGCTATTAGTAAAACTTTTAGTCTGGACCATATAATGCCATTAATAGATTATGGACATATTCATTTTGGAGAAAATAAAGTGCAAGAAGCCGAGGTCAAATGGAAAGAAATTAAAAAAAAATATGATAATTTAAAATTACATATGGTTGGCAAATTACAAAGTAATAAAGCAAAAAAAGCAGTTGAAATCTTTGATTATATACATTCTCTAGATAATCAAAAACTTGCCGATGTTCTTTCCAAAAGTCAAAAAGCAATAAATAAATCTCTAAACTATTTTATACAAGTTAACATTGGTAACGAACAACAAAAGTCAGGCATAGCCTATAATGAAGTCGATGCATTTTATAATTATTGTACTAAAGAAAAAAATATGAACATCCTTGGATTAATGGCTATACCTCCTAATGATAACAATAGTGAAAAGTATTTTAAAAGTTTGTCGGAACTCAATGCCTCTCTTGGTCTAAAAGAACTTAGCATGGGAATGAGTTCAGATTATTTAATTGCTATCAATTATAAAGCCACTTTTCTTAGAATAGGAAGTTTAATTTTTGGTGAACGATCTTAGTAAATTTTTACTAATGTTTTCTTACTTACTTTAGAAGCAATATCTTTAAGATATTTTTTTTTAATTGCCACACAACCAGCTGTGCTATTAAAGTTTTTTTTTGCAACATGTATAAATATTGCACTACCTTTATTTTTGCGAACAGGATTTGAATTGTAATTTAAAACTAAAATTATATCGTATGTGTTATTAGTTTTAAAAAGTTTTTCTGTTTTAAACTTGTGAGGTAATTTAACTAGTTTATTGTATTTTTTTGCTTTAGGATCATCACACCAACCCATATTTTTTCGTATATTAATTTTTTTTAATCTTGATTTGAACCCTTTGATGCGATCATTTCGATAAAATATATTACTAATTTTATATTTTCCTTTTGGGGTAATTAAATCTCCCTCTTTTTTTTTAATTCCAATTCCTCTTTTACCAACAGCACATTTTACTTTATAGTCATTAAAAGTTAAGGTTCTATTTTGGATAATAATATGCATAAAATTAATGTTTTAGCTTTAGGTTCAGATAGTTTTAACACTTCATTAGAAGAACTTAAAGATTATTTAAATTTTAATTTGGATTTAAAAAACCATAAAAATCAAAATTTTAATGATTATGATATTATTTTATTTCATGAAGATTATTTAGATATTACTAATTATAAGAAATATTTTTCCGGGGCAAAAAATACGATTAAAATATTAGTGTCTAAATCCAAAAATTCTCTTCCAAACTTTTTTCATAATAAATTATTATTACCTACAACAGTTAGAGACTTAAATAGTTTGGTAGAAAATTCAGTGGTAAAAAAAAATTATAGTAAGAATTCATCAATTAAGATTAAAGAATATATCTTAGATAAAAATGAAAAAAAATTATTAAAAAATAATATTTTTATATCATTAACTGAAAAAGAGATTCAATTACTTGAGCTTTTTTTAAACAACAAAGCACCTATCAATAAAGAACAAATTTTAAAGATTGTTTGGCATTATGCCAAAGATGCAGACACCCACACCGTTGAGACGCACATCTATAGACTGCGAAAAAAAATTAAAGAATATTTTTCTGACGAAAACTTTATTGAAAATAATAAAAGTGGTTATTTCATATGAAAAAAAGAAATAAAATTGCAATCGATCTTTTTACAACCAAATATCGAAAGAGAATTATTAAACCAAAAAAAGGCAAAGGTAGTTTTAAAAGAAGAAAAAAATAAATTAATTAAGTCTTGCACCAATTATCTGAATTACTTTTGAGGACATTTCCGTTCCAGTCTCTAAACTTTCTTTAATAGATTTATTGTTAATTAGGCCGTGTAAAAAACCACCTGCAAATAAATCTCCAGCACCTGTTAAATCTTTAATTTTAAGATTTTTTTTTGCAGAACATTCTACGATTTCATTTCTATTAATTGCAACTGCTCCTTTATCACCGCGTGTGATTACAATTAACTTATTTATTTCCTTAGCAAAATTGATTACGTCATCAAATTTGTTTGTATCAATTAATGACATAATTTCCTGTTCATTTGCGAATGTAATATCTAATTTATTCTTAACTAATTCTAAAAAATGGGGTTTATGTCTTTCTACGCAGAATAAATCTGACAATGACATTGCAACTTTATTAGAGTTATTAATTGCTTTTTCAAAAGCTTTCTTTGGCTCACCCTCGTCCCAAAGATATCCCTCTAAAAATAAGATCTCACCGTTCTTAACAGCTGTCGTATCTATATCATTTTCATTAATTTTTCCTGCAGTGCCTAAAAAAGTTACCATAGTTCGTTCTGAGTCAGGTGTAATTAATATTAAACAAGTCCCTGTTGGAACTGCCTCTTTTTTCTTCGAATAGAAAAATGATACATTCTCTTTTTTTAAGCCCTCTTCATATTTTTTACCCAAATCATCATCGCTTACTTTACCAATAAAGCCTACTTTATTTCCCAGCTGTGAAAGACCAACTATTGAGTTAGCTACAGACCCACCCGAAACAGTTTCTTCTATTTTGAGTGTAGAAAGCAGTTTTTTAAATTCAGCTTCATCTACAAGCTTCATTGTACTTTTTGTTAAATCATTTTGAGTGATAAACCTATCATCAACTTTACAAATTACATCAACGATAGCGTTGCCAATTCCTAGAATTTTCATTTAAGCTTTTTTTGTTTTAATTGGTTTTTTTCTATTGGGATAACAGCTTTTACAAATTTTACAAGTTATTCCATAACAATCACGAGCTTTACAATGTTGTCTTCCGTACCAAATTATTTGAAGGTGTAACTTGTTCCAGTGTCTTTTAGGAAAAACTGCTTTTAAATCTTTTTCAGTTTGTATAACGTTTTTTCCATTCGTTAAACCCCATCTTTGAGCTAATCTATGAATATGTGTATCTACTGGAAAAGCAGGAAAACCAAACCCTTGAGACATGACAACACTCGCAGTCTTGTGACCAACACCAGGCAATTGCTCTAATTCCTCATATGTATTTGGCACTTTACCTTTATATTTTTCAACTAATGTTTTTGATAAATAAAAGATACTTTTAGCTTTAACTCTAAATATTCCAATTTTTTTTATTAAACGTTCAATTTTTTTTCTACCAAGTTTTACAAAATGTATTGGCTTATTATATTTCGGGTAGATATTTTTAGTAACATTATTTACATTTACATCGGTACATTGTGCCGAAAGTAATACTGAAACTAAAAGAGTAAAAGTATTTTTATAATTAAGCGGTATTGGAACTTTAGGATAAGTTTTATCTAATTGTCTAAGTATGATCTTTGATTTATCTTTATTATTCACTTTCTAATACTTTTTTTTTAGCTTTAGAAAATTCTTCTTTAGTAAGATCTCCTGATTTATACATTTCTTTTAATAGGTTTAGTTGTCCAGCAATTGTTTCAGTAGAGTTTCTTAGAATTTCAGAATTTACTAAATCTACATTTTTACAATTCTTTTTTTTCATTATTTTAAGAAGATGATAAGTTCTATCATTGGCTGCTCTAATTGCTTTATCTGAATTATGAAAAGTTGTTGCCATTGCTGGCCAAAAAAGCATCATCCTTGCCATGTTGCCACCAGTGTTGTTCTTTTCGAACAATGCGTCTCTTTTAAATTTCTGTGCCTCTGCTACTGATTTTTCCAATTCATCACAAGTTTTCTGTTCATCTAAAGGATTCTTAATTTCTACAACTGTAGGTGTCGCACAAGAAAGTACCAACAAAAAAACTAATAATGACGATAAAGCTTTCACAACGATAACTTATTGAAAAATTATTTAAAATTCAAAAGATTTCTCATCGAGTAAAGGCCAGGCTTTTTATTTATTAACCATTTTGCAGCAACTAATGCGCCTTCCGAATATAAAGCTCTATCAAAAGACTCGTGGTTTAGTTTTATAATTTCTTTTCCACTGGAAAATCTTACTTCATGTTCACCAATTACCTCTCCTTTACGAACAGAATTAAAGTTTATTTTTTTTGCATAAGGAAAAGATTTTTTATTTAAGTATTTTTTACCAATTAAATTATAGAAGTTTTTATTTTTTCCATCGGCTATTCCTTTGCCCAACATTAAAGCTGTTCCAGACGGATAATCAATTTTATGTTTATGATGTATATCATAGACTTTGCTCAAAAAATTATCTCCAAGAGATTTTGAAGCAATTTCGGTTAAATACATAAGCAAGTTTACTCCTAAACTCATATTACCTGCTTTAAGTATAGGAATTTTTTTAGAAAACTTCTTTATTAAATTTTCTTCTTTCTTTGAAAAACCGGTTGTTCCAATAACAACTCTTTTTTTTAATTTAGAAGCGATTTTAAGTATCTCCAAAGTGCATTTAGGAACAGTAAAGTCTATTATAACATTAGATTTTTTAAATGCATCAACAGTATTTCTAGAAGGTTTTAACCCAGCAATCTTTTTATTTATCAATCTATTTTCAGTTAAAGAAACTAATTTAAAGTTTCTATTTTTTTTTGAGGATTTAATGAGTTGTTGACCCATTCTTCCCATACATCCAGAAATAGATAAATTTATTTTTTTCATAAACTAATAAAATAAATGATTACAATAATAACTAGCGTAATTATAGCCCAAATAGATAAATTTCTTAAAAATTCTTTTAATTTATAATTTGTAGAAAGAAAACTGGGTAAAATTAAAATTAATACTGCAATAAGAAAAATTGCATGCATTATTTGATCTGTATCCATTATATTTATGTTTTCTTCCAGAATTTTTTGGCTTTTTCAAAAAAACTTTTAATTACCGGATCTGGTTTATTAACTTCAATATCGTTAAATTCTTCCAAAATTTCCTTTTGTCTTTTTGATAATGAAGTCGGTACTTGCGTAACAATCCGTATGTAAAGGTCTCCATATATGTTTCTTCGTAAAACTGGCATTCCTTTTCCCTTAAGCCTGAATTGTTTACCATGCTGGGTTCCTGCTGGAATTTTAATTTTAGATTTTCCACCATCAATTGATGGAACTTCAACCGATGTACCTAGCGCTGCATCTGAAAAAGCCACTGGCAATTCGTAATACAAATTTTCATCAGATCTTTTAAAAATGTTGTGATTATCTATTGAAATAAAAAGGTATAAATCTCCACTTGATCCTCCTTTAGAGCCAGCTTCACCTTTTCCAGATAACCTTATTCTCGTTCCATCATCGACACCTTTAGGAATTTTAACTGTTACATTTTCATTTGACTGAACTTTTCCATTACCACTACAAGTGTTGCACGGAGTTCCGATGGTTTCTCCATAGCCACTACATTGAGGACAAGTTTGTTGTACTGTAAAAAAACCTTGATTTGTTCTAACTTTACCTCTTCCTGAACAGTAATCGCATGTTAGCGGCTTAGATCCTTTTGCGGCACCACTTCCAGAACATGACTTACAAGATTTATAAGTTGAGTATCTGACATTTTTTTCAGTTCCTTTATAAGCTTCTTCTAAATTAATACTTACATCATATCTAAGGTCATTACCCCTGTTGCTAGTTCTTCTAGATCCTCCGCCACCGAAATCACTAAAAAAATCTTCGAAAATATCAGAAAAGGATGAACTATCAAATCCACCAAAACCCTGAAAGCCTCCACCTCCACCGCCTTCAAAAGCTGCATGACCAAATTGATCATAGTTAGCTTTTCTCTTATCATCTGAAAGTATGTGATAGGCTTCACTTGCTTCTTTAAATTTTTCCTCTGAAGCTCTGTCGCCTTTAGTTTTATCTGGATGGTATTTAAGAGCTAATTTTCGATAAGCTTTTTTAATATCTTCTTTAGATGCACCTTTTGGGATACCTAAGACATCATAACAATCTCTTTTAGCCACAGGACGTCTCCTTATTTTTTATCTTAGGCGCTTTTTTCTTTATCGTCTTTTACGTCTTCAAAATCAGCATCTACTACGTTGTCTTTATCATTAGGCTTAGCTTCCTGAGAACCTTTATTTTTATTTGCTTCAGGTTTTTGTTGGCTTTTGTAAACAGCCTCTCCTAATTTCATAGAAGCTTGAACTAAACTTTGTGTTTTCTTTTTAATGTCTTCAGAGTCAGTTCCTTCTAAAGATTTTTTCAAATCAGCAATAGCATTTTCAATAGCTTTTTTCTCTTCAGCCGATATCTTGTCACCATGCTCCTTTAAACTTTTTTCAGTTGAGAAAACTAAACTATCTGCTTGGTTTCTTGCGTCAACTGACTCCCTTTTCTTTTTATCAGCTTCTTTATTGGCTTCAGCATCTTTCACCATTTTTTGTATTTCTTCTTCTGATAAACCACCCGAAGCTTGAATTTGAATTTTTTGTTCTTTTCCAGTTCCTTTGTCTTTAGCAGAAACATTTACAATACCGTTCGCATCAATATCAAAGGTTACTTCAATTTGAGGAGTTCCCCTAGCTGCTGGCGGTATACCAACTAATTCAAAATTTCCTAAAATTTTGTTATCAGCTGCCATTTCTCTTTCACCCTGAAGAACTCTAATTGAAACAGCAGGCTGATTATCTTCAGCAGTAGAGAATACCTGGCTTTTTTTCGTAGGGATTGTTGTATTTTTTTCAATTAGTTTTGTTGATACTCCTCCCAGAGTTTCAATTCCTAGAGATAGAGGTGTAACATCTAATAACAAAACATCTTTTACATCACCTTGAAGTACACCACCTTGGATAGCCGCACCCATAGCAACTACCTCGTCAGGGTTTACACTTTTATTCGGTTCTTTTCCAAAAAAATTTTTTACTGTTTCTATAATTTTTGGCATTCTAGTCATTCCACCCACAAGAACGACTTCGTTAATTTCTGCTGCAGAAAATCCCGAGTCTTTTAAAGCAGTTTTACAAGGTTCAAGTGTTCTATCGACTAAGTTTTGTACTAAAGCTTCTAATTTTGCTCTTGTGAATTTTAAATTTAAATGTTTTGGTCCAGTTTTATCTGCAGTAATAAATGGTAAATTAATTTCTGTCTGAGCAGCAGAGGACAACTCAATTTTTGCTTTTTCAGCAGCTTCTTTTAATCTTTGTAGTGCCAGTTTGTCAGATTTTAAATCTATGCCATTATCTTTTTTAAATTCTGATACAAGATATTCTACAATCGAGTCGTCGAAATCTTCACCGCCTAAGAATGTATCTCCATTTGTTGATTTTACCTCAAAAACTCCGTCTCCAATTTCTAAAATTGATATATCAAATGTTCCTCCACCAAGATCATAAACAGCAATTTTTTTTCCACCTTTTTTATCTAATCCATATGCAAGTGATGCTGCGGTTGGTTCATTGATGATTCTTAAAACTTCTAAGCCAGCTATCTTTCCAGCATCTTTTGTTGCTTGTCTTTGAGAGTCATTGAAGTAAGCTGGAACAGTAATAACAGCTTTAGTCACTGCTTGCCCTAAATACTTTTCGGCAGTCTCTTTCATTTTTTGTAAAACAAAAGCAGAAATCTGTGATGGTGAGTATTTTTTACTTTTACCTTCTACCCATGCATCTCCGTTATCTGATTTTACGATTTTGTATGGTACTCTAGAAATATCTTTTTGAACTGATGGGCCATCAAATTTTCTTCCTATAAGTCTTTTAGCAGCAAAAACTGTATCGCCTGCGTTTGTAACCGCTTGTCTTTTAGCTGGTTGGCCAACTAATTTTTCTTCGTTTTCTAAAAAAGCAACAACAGATGGCGTTGTTCTTGCGCCTTCTGCGTTTTCTAAAACTTTAGCTTGCGAGCCATCCATTATGGCTACGCATGAATTTGTAGTTCCTAAATCTATTCCTATAACTTTGCTCATAATATTTTCCTTAAAAAGAGATAATTTTTATATGGGTGTTTTTTTGTAATCTACAACCCTATTTTTCATCTTTTTTCTCTTTTATTTCCTCATTTTTAGATGATTTCTTCTTAGCAACAGCTACAAGTGCTGGCCTCAATAATCTTTCTCCTAACATATAACCAGGCTGAATTTCTTGTAAAATTGAGCCTGTATCAACTTTTTCGTCCTCAATTTCAGACATAGCTTGATGTAAATTAGGATCAAATTTTTGATTTTTTGTATCAATTTTTTTTATACGATTTTTTTCAAAAATAGAAATTAAGTCTTTTTCAATTATTGTTAAATTATCTAGAAATTTTTCTAAATCCTTATTATCTTTTAAAACCTGATCATTTTTTATTGCTATTTTGGCTCTTTGTAAATTGTCAAGAATCGCTAAAGTTTCTTTTGCAAAATTAAAAGACCCAAACTCAAAAGCATCTTTAATTTCTTTTTCAAACCTTCTCCTTTGATTTTCAAGTTCAGCTAAAGATCTTAAAAGTTTATCTTCAGACTCTGCTAGTTTTTCTTCTGTAGTTTTTATTGGCTCTTTAGCTTTTTTGTCCTGCTCTTTATTCTCTTCTTTTTTATTATCGTCAGGCTCTTTTTGATTATTTTTTCCCATAATAATTGCTATATAGTATCTTTAATCTAAAATACTAGATGTAAATGAAAAAAATATTGATAGGAACTCACAACAAGGGAAAATTTAGAGAAATTAGCTTTTTATTATCGAAAAAAATCACAAAAATTTCACCAAATGCATTAAAAATAAAAAGCCCAAAAGAAACAGGCAAAACTTTCTCTCAAAATGCGAGTCTAAAAGCAAAATACTTTTCTAAATTTACAAAACTACCAGTAATTTCTGATGACTCTGGATTATGTGTAAAAGCTTTAAAAGGTAAGCCAGGAATTTTCTCTGCAAGATGGGCAAAAAAATATGGGAACTTTAATAAAGCCATGAAGATTATTTTACAAAAGTTAAAATATAAAAAAGATAGATCTGCAACATTTGTGTGTAGTTTGTCTTTTAAAAACTCTAAAGGAAGAATTTTTACAGTCGTTGGAAGAGTAAATGGCTCAATTTCCTTTAAAATTGTTGGAAAAAAAGGCTTTGGTTATGATCCAATATTCATTCCAAAATCAAACTCAATTACTTTTGGCCAAATGCCCAAATATAAAAAGATTATGTCTGATCATAGGTTCATTGCATTTAAAAAATTAAAGCAAAAGGTTAAAATTTTGTGAACTTTTTATTTTCAGCTCTATAAATATTTAGATTTTGTTTAATCTTTTTATCTTCAAAACTAAAAGTCCCTATTTTACCTTTAATTTTACCTTTGAAAGAGAAATCATTAATAGAGTTCACTTTTCCATTTTTTTTCCAGGCGTAATAAATTAGTCCGATAGCGTCGTAAGCTAAAATTGTAATTTCACTAGGAAAATTTTTAAAAATTTTAAAGTAATTGTTTTTATATTTATTAAATTCTTTATAATTTACTGAAGGATAGAAAAGACTTTTAACAGTATTTTCGTAAAAAATACTCTCATCAAACCACTGATTGACTGTTGTAAATAAAACTTTTTCTTGATCAACATCCGTAAAAACCAGTGATGTCAACACACTTTTCAAACTATTACCGAAATCAATAATAATAACAGAGTCAAAATTTACATCTCCAAGTGTATACCGTTGTTCTAAAATTTCTAATTGACGTTTTGATTGTTCATCCTCCTTATCTTCGAACAATTTTTTTCGATTCTTAAGATTTCTTTTCCTTTGAGAATAATTAGTTAAAACTTCAATTTCACCAGTTAAGACTTTTGGGTCTGAGCTATATTTAAAAATTTTATAATTTTTAAGATCTATTTTATTGAGTTTCTTATCTATAAATTCTGTATACTGATTTTTTGGTATTAGAATTACAGTTTTTTTCTTTTTTCTTTTTTTAATAAACTCTATTAAAGAGTACATTTGGGATTCAAGGCTTATTCCAATACTGATTATGTTATTTTGAAATTCAGGGTTTTTATTTGATGGTGAAATGAATACCATATCACTATATTTTTTTACTTCTTTGAAATCATCATAATTGATTGGGCCAATTACAACACTAGCTCCCTGAGATTTAATATCTCGAATTGCAAGATTTAATTTTTCTTTATCATCACTACCAGAGTCTCGAGGAATTATTTGAACATCTTTATCATTTATTTCATTCAAGGCTAACTGCAATGAATATAAAAGCGAATCACCTAGTTCTTTGTATTCACCACTAAAAGGAGCTAGAAGACCTACTTTGAGAATATTTTTGTTATCATTGCAGAGAAGATTAGAATTAAAAAAAATTAATATATAAGTTAGTATTATTAAAAATTTATTTTTCATAAAATGAAATTATCTACAAAAAGATTATATATTGTTTCTACTCCTATTGGAAATCTTGATGATATTACAATAAGGGCATTAGAAGTATTGAAAAATTCGGATATTATTCTTTGTGAAGACACTAGACGTTCTTTAAAGTTATTAAATCATTTTAAAATCAAAAAAAAATTAGTTTCTTTCCACAAATTTAATGAGAAACATGAACTTAAAAAAGTTATAGAATATATAAATGAAGGCAAAATTTTGTCTTTAATTTCTGACGCAGGTACACCTTCTATTTCAGACCCTGGGCGATTATTAATAAATACTTGTTTAGAAAAAGAAATTAAGGTTATACCAATTCCAGGGGCCTCCTCAGTTACTGCATCGATGAGTATTTCTGGATTTAAAGATCAATTTCTTTTTTATGGTTTCCTTCCAAAAACTGAAAAAGAATTGGAAAAAATCTTATCACACCTTTGTCAAATTCAATTTGGCCAAATTTTTTTTGTTTCAGCTGTTAAAATAAACTTTTATTTAAAAAAGTTTAAAGAATATTTTGCTGGAAGAAAGTTATTAATTGCTAGAGAAATTACAAAAATTCACGAAACTTTTTATAGAGAAGATGTTGATAAAATTAATATGTTTAAAACTCCACTCAAAGGCGAGTTAACGGTTGTAATCTCAGAAAAAAATATTAAAGATAAACCATTTAAAGAAGATGATGTCAAAAAAAAAGCAAAATTGTATTTAAAAACTTATAGTTTAAAAGATACCGTTGAATTAATTTTTAAATTAGAGGGAGTCAACAAAAAAAAAATTTACCAAATATGTTTAGATATTAAGAAAAAAAATGAAAAAAATATTTAGCTTAGTACTTATTTTATTTTTAACGTCCTGCACTGCAGCAGGTAAATTTGGTGCTGGCGTTGATATTACATTTGACCCTAGAACAATAGGTATGCAAATTGATGATACAATTATGCAAAAAAATTTAAACGCCAGATTAGCTTTGGCTGAAAAAAAATATTTCTTAACTGTTCAATCCGAAGTTATAGATGGAAGAATATTTCTTTCCGGAAAAGTTGATGAGCCGGAAGAAAAAATTAAGATCACAAAAATGGCTTGGGAAACTAAAGGTGTTCGTTCAGTGAAAAATGCTATAACAATTAGGGGTCAAACAAGTTTCAAAGGAACTGCAAAAGATATTTTGATAACAAGTCAACTACGATCTGCTTTAATTTTTAATAAAAAAACAAAGGCTAGAAATTATACTTTGGAGACTATAAATAAAAATGTTTATATTTTTGGAATAGCTATGGATAAAGAGGAGAAAAAAGAAGTAATAGAGGAAGCTAACAAAATTTATGATGTTGAAAAAGTCTTTCCATCAATTTATTTAGCTACTGAGCTTAGTAGAAATAAACTTTAATTAGAGTAATCAATTACGTCAGAAGAATATGCGGCTATTGAAGCTAAATTTAATATTTCTGAAGTAGTTGCTCTTAGTGGAGCGACTTCAATAGGTGATCCTAAGCCGATTAATAAAGGACCAATTAATTTTCCCCCACCAAAAACTTTCATTAATTTTGTAGATATTGCGGCACTGTGGAGAGCAGGCATGATTAGGATATTGGCGTTTCCCACAATCTTTGAAAATGGATAAATCTCTTTATAAACTGGGTTTAAGGCTACATCTGGCTGCATTTCACCATCGAAATCAAAATCTACATTTTCTTTTTTTAACAATTCTATTGCATCTCTTACATGTTTCGTATTTTTTGAAATAGGTTTTCCGAATGTAGAATGAGATAAAAATGCAACCTTAGGATCAAATCCAAATAGTCTTGCAACACGTACACAAGATTTAGAAACTTTAACTAACCTTTCCGGGGATGGAAAATCTTGAACATTTGTATCAGCAACTAAAATAGTTTTTCCTTTTAAAGTTATCATTGTCATTCCAAAAATTTCTTCGCCTGGCCTAGGATCAACAACTTTTTTTAATTTTTCAATTGATGCAGCATAGTGTCTTATATTTCCAGTTACCATAGCGTCAGCATCTTTACATGCTATCATAGAAGAACCCCAAGCTATTCTATCATTACGAACTAATCGATCAACATCCCTTTCTAGCTGCCCTTCCCTTTGAAGTCTTTTATATAAATGTTTAACGTATTTTTCTCTCTTATCTTTATGGGTAGAATTTACTATTTCAATTTTATAGTTCTCATCTAAACCAATTTTTTTTAATTGTTCTTTAATTCTTTTTTCAGCACCAATTAAGATGGGCTTTCCAAGTTTATTTTTTCCAAATTCAATAGCTGCTTTCAGCATATTTTCATCCTCTCCTTCTGCAAAAATAACTCTCTTTGGATTTTTTCTCACTTTAGCATTGATACCTTGCATAACTGACATAGAAGGATCTAGTCGATTAGTTAATTCGTCTTTATATTCCTCAATATTTTTTATATTTTTTCTTGCTACTCCGCTCTTCATTGCAGCCAAGGCAACTGCTGACGGTATAACACTGATTAATCGTGGATCGAAAGTCGACGGAATTATATATTCTTTACCATATTTTGGTCTGTCCCCACCATATGCAGAGACAACTTCATCGGGTACATCTTCTCGTGCAAGTAAAGCAATAGCTTTTGCAGCAGCTACTTTCATTTCCTCATTAATTTCTTTTGCTCTAACATCTAATGCTCCCCTAAAAATATAAGGAAAACCAATTAGATTATTTACTTGATTTGGATAATCTGATCTACCAGTAGCAACTATAGCATCCGATCTTGTCTCATAAATTAATTCTGGTTTAATTTCCGGATCAGGATTTGCACAGGCAAATATAATCGGATTTTTTGCCATTGATTTAACCATGTCTTTGGTCACCACGTCTTTTGCCGATAAACCTAAAAATACATCTGCATCATTCATAGCTTCAGTTAAAGTTCTTAACTTTGTATTTGCTGCAAAAGCTGACTTAAATTGATCAACATTATCTCTACCTTTATAGATTACTCCTTTGCTGTCACACATAATAATATTTTCAGGTTTAACACCTGAACTTTTAAACAAGTTTGTGCAAGCTTGTGCAGATGCACCGGCTCCGTTGACAACTATTTTTACGTTATCGATTTTTTTATTAGAAACATCCAATGCATTAATAAGCGCTGCAGTAGTAATGATCGCAGTTCCATGTTGATCATCATGAAATATAGGTATGTTTAAATGTTCTTTTAATTTTTGTTCAATTATAAAGCAATCAGGAGCAGCAATATCTTCAAGATTTATACCACCGAAGGTTCCAGCAATATTCTTAATTGTCTCAATAATTGACTCAGTGTTTTTACTGTTAATTTCGATATCAATAGAGTCGATATCAGCAAATCTTTTGAATAAGACTGACTTTCCTTCCATGACTGGCTTAGAGGCTAGCGAACCAAGATCACCTAAACCTAAAATAGCCGAACCATTACTTATTACTGCTACTAGATTTCCTTTACTTGTGTAATCATAAGCTAGCTCTGGATTCTTTGCTATTTCTTTTACAGGTGCGGCAACGCCAGGAGAGTAAGCCAATGATAAATCTCTTTTAGTCGTTAATGGTTTAGACGAATTTATCTCAATTTTGCCTGACTTTCCCTCTATATGGAAATCAAGTGCTTCTTTATCCGAATAATGATCGATTTTCGATTTTTTTGTCATTTAATTTAAATGTATTTAATATAAATAATTATAAAGCATTAGTTATTTATAATTTGTGGCTTAATTTAGAATTTGTATGAACCTATTGTCCTCAACATATGTTTTTAGCTTTTTTACTTTATTAAGTAGAATTCTAGGCTATCTCAGAGATATATTAATTGCAATATTTTTAGGTGCTTCAATTTTGGCAGACGCTTTTTTTGTAGCTTTTAGACTTCCCAATACCTTTAGAAGATTATTTGCAGAAGGCACATTTAACGCTGCGTTTATACCTAGCTATGTCTCTGCAAAATCGCATAGTGCGCATTCAGCAAAGAAGTTTGCAGATGAGGTCTTTAATTTATTAATTTTAGCACTTCTTTTTATAGTTTTGTTAGCTGAAGTATTTACACCTTACTTGGTTTATATCATCGCACCAGGTTTTTTTGAGGATAGTGAAAAGTTTAGTATTGCAGTGGAGTTTACGAGAATAACATTTCCCTTTTTATTATTTGTCAGCCTTGCATCTTTCTTTTCTGGGATTCTTAATACTAATAATAAATTTGCAGCAGCAGCAGCAGCACCAATTTTTTTAAATATTATCTTAATCACAAGTTTAATTATTTCCTATCTTTTAAATCTTAATTTTGCAAAGCAACTATCCTATGCGGTAACTATCTCTGGGATCATACAATTATTATTTTTGATAATCTTTACAAAAAAATTTTACAAACCTTCATTTGATTTAAAAGTAAAATTGAGTAATAAAGTCAAGTTATTTTTTAAAAAGTTATTTCCAAGCATTTTATCTTCTGGAGTCACACAAATAAATATTTTGATTGGCACAATTATAGCTTCATTTGAAACTAGCGCAGTTTCATACTTATATTATGCTGATCGTATATACCAATTGAATTTAGCAATAGCAGGTATCGCTGTAGGAGCGGTTTCATTGCCAGTGTTATCTAAAGCAGTAAAGAATAAAAATCATTTAAAGATTTCTAAAATTCAGAGTCAATCAATTGAACTTTCTCTTTTACTCTCAATACCTGCAAGTTTAGGTTTAATTTTAGCATCCGAAGAAATAATCAATGCACTATTTGGTTATGGTTCGTTTAGTAAAGAAAATGTAAGAATGACATCACTTGCATTAAAATATTTTGGATATGGAATTCCAGCGTTCGCACTTGTTAAAATTTTATCTAATTTCTTTTTTGCAAGGAATAACACCAAAACACCATTTTATATTTCAGTGTTTATAGTTCTATTGAATGTTGTAATAAGTCTTACTTTTTTTGAGAAGATTGGCTTCATTATAATTCCTTTAGCCACTTCAATCTCTACTTGGGCGGGTATAATTATATATACTTACTTATTAGTTCAAAAAAATTATTTACTTTATAAAGATAATTTAAAGCAAAATATTTTAAAAATATCTTTATGTTCAGTTTTAATGAGCTTCTCATTAATCTTTTTATTGAATTATTTTGCAGGATATTTAGAGTATTCGTATAAATTAAAGGCTGTTTATTTATTTCTAGTTGTTGGTTTTGCTGCAAGTATTTATTTGATATCATGTTATTTAGCTGGAATATTGAAAACAAAAAACTTTAAAACAAACTAAAATGAGTCATAAAAAATTAGTATTCTCTGGAGTTCAGCCAACAGGAAACTTACATTTGGGTAATTTCCTAGGTGCATTAAAAAATTTTGTATCATTACAAAAAAATATGGACTGTATTTATTGTGTTGTTGATTTACACGCAATTACAGTATTTCAGGATCCAAAAGAATTAAAAAAAAACGTTCTGGAAACAACAGCAAGTTTTCTAGCAACTGGACTTGATCCACAAAAAAGCATCATTTTTAATCAATCTTCAGTTTCTGCTCACTCTGAGTTAGCTTGGATATTAAATTGTGTTTCAAAAATTGGTTGGTTAAACAGAATGACTCAATTCAAAGATAAAGCAGGCTCAGATAAAGAAAAGGCTAGCGTAGGGCTATATATTTATCCAAATTTAATGGCTGCAGATATTTTATTATATAAAGCTACTCATGTGCCTGTTGGAGCAGATCAAAAACAACATCTTGAGCTATCGAGAGATATTGCTCAAAAATTTAACAACGATTTTAATTGTAAGGACTTTTTTCCACTACCTGAACCCCTTATTTCAAAAAATATCCCAAGGGTAATGAGCCTCAGAGATGGCAAGAAGAAAATGAGTAAATCTGAAGCTTCAGATTATTCAAGGATAAATTTAAAAGATAACGCAGATGAAATAATTCAAAAAATTAAAAAGGCAAAATCAGACTCTGACGTAATACCGGATAACTTAAAATCCCTTGAAGGCAAGCCCGAAGCTTTAAATTTACTAAATATATATTCAGAGATTTCGAAAAAAAATATTGTGGAGTCCTTAAAGGAAATGTCAGGAAAGGAATACTCATTTCTTAAAAAAAAGCTCGGAGAAATGCTGGTTAGTGAAATATGTCCTGTCGGGAAAGAAATTGATAAATTAATGAATGATGAGACACATTTACTCAAAATTTTGGAAAAAGGCACTGAAAAAGCTCGATTAATAGCTGAGGAAAACCTAAAAAATATACGTGAAAAAGTTGGTTTGATATAATATAAAATTCTATGATCCAAACAGAACCAACACCAAATCCAGAGTCATTAAAATTCCTATCGGAAAAAGTTATTTCTGCAGTTGGAACTGAAGAATTTCAAAAAAATGATATTGATAAAGCTTCAAATCCTTTCATAAAAGAATTATTAAGTTTTAAAGGTGTTGAATTAGTTTTGTTGTCCAAAAATTTTTTATCTGTAAAAAAAACGAAAGATGCCTCTTGGAACGAGTTAAAACCGATGGTGATTTCACATTTAAATCACTATTTTGAGAATAACACTGGTCCTATTTTAAAAAAGGATCTTGAAAATAAAAAAAACATTAGTGAAAATAATGAAACTGTTAAAAAAATTATTGATGTTCTTGATACCAAAATTAGGCCAGCGGTAGCAAGAGATGGTGGGGACATTAAATTTAAATCATTTAATAAAGGCATAGTTAAAGTAGAGCTTCAAGGAAGCTGCTCAGGATGCCCAAGCTCAATGATGACTTTGAAACAAGGTGTTCAAAATCTCCTTAAGCATTATGTTAAAGAAGTTAACACAGTAGAAGCAGAATAATATGAAAAAAAGATTAAGTTATAGAGATAAGCTAATAGAACTTGCACAAATTTATAACGTTAAAGAGGTACAAGATTACATTAAAAGTAGAAAAACTTTAACTTCTGGGCAGCTAGAGTTAATTTTAAAAAAAAATAAAATTATTATACCAAAAGATTTTAATACAAGTTTTTTTAAAGAGAATATAACAAAACCACTCGCAAAAGCCTCAAAGCAGATTGATGAATTTAAGGAAGGCAGTTCAAAAGCAGTTTCAAAAATTTCAAGAAAGGTTGGGTATTTTAAAGAAGATAGTTCAAGATCATTTAACAGATTTTTATCAAATTCTTGGAGATCAATAGGACAAGTTGGAATAGGATTTTTAAATGTACTTCCAAAACTTGGCAAAACAGTAATTAGTTTCTTTGGTGATTTATTTACTAATTTGTTTCATGGTATTTACGAACAACAAATTAACAAAGGCAAGGCTGGAAAAGTAATAATTGGTTTCTTTATAATTGTTGGAGTCGTAACTTTAATTGCTACAGGCATAACAACTTTTAATGAATTAGATAGATTCACAGAAAAACCTGTTATAGAGCAAACTGAAAAAAAACCAAAACCTCTGGCTAAAAAAAAGGAAAAAACACCACCTCAAATAAAAAAGAAAACTGAAAAGAAGGAGGCTAAAAAACCAGAAATTAAAAAAAAGAAAGAAAAAATTACAGAACTTATTCTTCCGGATTTAAACTTAAAAACAGAAACAGTATTAAATCTTTTTAAAGATGTGAATTACGATCTCAATAAAGTAAAATTCAACAAAATAGTTAAACCAATTTATTTTACTCAATTACCCAAAGATTTAGATGAAATACAAAGCGTTAAATTAAAAAAGGAAACTTTTATAAAAATTATACTTCCATTGGTTGTTGCTGAAAATGAAAAAATACTTGAGGATAGGTATAAGCTAAGCAAGATTGAAAATAAAAAGCTTACAACTGATGACGAAAAACAATGGTTAAGACAAAAATTTTTGGAGTACAAAGTTAAAAGGGGAAATGTAAAAGAACTAAAAACACGAATGGATATTATTCCAGTTTCTATTGCTCTAGCTCAAGCAGCCAAAGAAAGTGGTTGGGGCACTTCTCGTTTCGCATTAGAGGGAAACGCAATTTTTGGACAATGGACTTGGAATGGAAAGGGAATTGCTCCTTTAGATAGAGATAAATCAAAAAATCATAAAATTTTAAAATTTCCAATTTTGAGAGCCTCTGTGAAAGCCTATACAAAGAATTTAAATACTCATAAGAGTTATGTTAAATTTAGAGAAAAGAGAGAAAATCTGAGAAAAAAAAATAAAGAACTTATTGGTTTAGAACTAACAGGTACACTAGATAACTATGCTCAAACAGGTGTAGAATACACTAAAATATTAGAGCAAATTATTAGACAAAACAGATTAATGGATTTTGAACCTGTAAAATTAGCTAACACATCACCAAATAAATCATTGAATTTATAAAAAATTATTTTTCAGAGATTACAAATTGAATTCCGAGCCATCTCCAAAAACCACCTGCTTCTTTTAAAGAACAATTAATTCTGCCACGTTCTCCAATAAATTTTTCTTCAATAATTATTTCTAGCAAATTACTTTCTATAAAATTAATTTTTGAATTTCTCCATTTATTACCTTCATTTGAAAAACAAGAAATTTGATTTAAATTATCTATGTCCTCATTAAATAAAATCTCAACTTTTGGAGGATTATTGTTTTTTAATAGATATTTATCTTCTGGTGTAATTTTTTTATATTTAAAAGGCAAAGTTTTCATTAAGGTTTTGAATCTGTTTATCTCTCCGTATTTTTCATTAATTGGAAATCTGGGCAACTCAAACAAGTCCTTTGTTTCATCTATCACCCCTGAATGTTGACCAAAAGCAAAATTGAAACCTAGTTTCATTATTATTTTTTTAAATTCTTGACTGTACTCACCAAATGGGTAGGAGAAAAAAGTTGAATTTCTACCTAATTTCTCTTTGAAAATTTTTATAGATTTTAAAATATCTTTTTCAATTATCTCAGAATTTTCATCGACAAGATATTCATGAGAATGACTATGATTTCCTATCTCTACGAATTCATAATTATGCAACTCAATGATTTGATCCCAAGACATATAATTAAACGCCCCAACCTCTCTTGTATTGACAAACAGAATAAAAGGTATTTTTCTTTTTTTTAATATTGGCCAAGCATTTTGATAAAAGGATAGCAAACCATCATCTATGGTAAGCAATATTTTTCTTTGAGCTTTATTGTTTGAAAGATTTTTCTTAAAATCTTTAGGGTTTACAAATTGGATGCCTTCATTCTCTATAATTTTCAATTGTTCTTTAAAAACCTCAAGTTCAATGTTAGTAGATGGATATTTGCTTTCATTAAATCTGTGATACATTATTGATATAATACCGTAGTCTTGGAAATTTTTGGCAAATAGTGTTGAATATGGTTTGTTATGAGGTAACAAAAAAATTATAAATAAAACAATGATAAAAGATTTTTTAATTATAAATTGCACAGGCAAAAATGATCAAGTTGGTTTAAGAATAGATAATAATTTTTTTATTCATGATTTTCAAACAAAATTTCAAAACAATGAACTTTTGGCTCAAACAATAGTAAATTTAATCACTAAGCATAAAGTAAATATTGATGAAAATTTTTCCGTATTAATTAACTATGGTCCTGGAAGATTTTCATCAATTAGGGCCTCTCTATCAATAGCTAAAGGAATAAAAATCTCAAAAAATGTAAAATTATTTGGTTACAAAGGCAAAGATTTACCCCAATTTAACCTTGAAAATATTGAGAATTTGATCAATAAAGATTTATTAGAAAAAAATTTGATAAAACCAATATATTTAAGTTAAATTAATATTATGAGCACAATAGAAGTTAAATGCAAAGAAAAGGGTGTTAGATTAACAGACCAAAGAAAAGTTATTGCCAAAATACTTTCTGAGTCTAAAGAAGTTTATGGATCAAAGGATCATCCAGATGTGGATGAACTACATAAACGGGTAACTCAGATTGACGATAAAATTAGTATAGCTACAGTCTATAGAACAGTTAAGCTTTTTGAAGAGGCCGGTATATTAATTAAGCACGATTTTAAGGCTGGAAAAGCTAGATATGAAATAAATGATGATCACAATCATTTAATAGATATTAATAGTGGAGAAATAGTAGAATTTGTCGACAAAGAAATCGAGGCTCTTCAAGAAAAAATTGCCGCTAAATTAGGTTATAAATTAGTCGATCATAAACTTGAACTTTATGGTTCAAAAATAAAAAAATAAATTGTCAAAAAAGATTTTTATCAAAACATTAGGCTGTCAAATGAATGAGTATGACAGCAATCGTATTAAAGATTTCACAAAAAAAATTGGTTATCTATCGACTACAAAAATAGATGAAGCGAACTGTTTTGTATTAAACACGTGTCATATAAGAGAGAAAGCTACAGAAAAAGTTTATCATGAGGTCGGCAGAGTAAAGAAAAAATTTAGAAATAAAGAAAAACCTATTGTGCTAATTGTAGGATGTGTTGCTCAAGCAGAGGGAGATTTATTACTAATGAGAGAAAAATATATAGATGCAGTGATTGGTCCACAATCTTATCATAATATAAATGATATTATCCTAGCGATTGAAAGTAAAAAAAAGATAAAACTAAATTACACTGAGTTTGATGTAATTAATAAATTTGACGAAATTAATCTAAATAAAAATACTGATAGTAAAGTCTCAACTTTTTTAAGTATTCAAGAAGGATGTGATAAGTTTTGTAAGTTTTGTGTAGTTCCCTATACTAGAGGACCTGAATATTCAAGATCTTTAGATGAAATTTTAAAAGAGGCAAAGCAACAAGTAGATAATGGATCAAAAGAAATAATTTTATTAGGTCAAAATGTTAATGCGTATAAATACAATAATAAAAGGCTTTCAGACCTTTTGTTTGCCTTAGAAAAGATTTCGGGCTTACAAAGAATAAGATATACCACTTCGCATCCTAAAGATCTGACACAAGATTTAATTGAAGCACATGGAGATTGTAAAAAATTAATGCCAATTTTACATTTACCAGTCCAAAGCGGTTCCTCAAGAATGCTTAAGTTAATGAATAGAAATCATACGATTGAAGAATATTTAAAGTTGATTGAAAAATTAAAAATAAAAAAACCTACAATGAAATTTTCTAGTGATTTTATCATTGCATATCCCGGTGAAACGGACAAAGACTTTGAAAAAACAGTGCAATTAATGAAAGAAGTTAAATTTATTAACTCATATTCGTTTATATTTAGCCCACGGCCTGGAACTCCAGCAGCTACTTTAAAAGAAATAGATGGTTTAATTGCAAAGAAAAGATTAGCTTATTTTCAAAATACTTCTAATGATGTTAAAAGTGAGTATAGAAATCAATTAGTAAATACAATTGTTAACGTTTTATTTGAAAATAAGGTTAAAGATGAAAACAAATATTTTGGAAGAGATGAACATTTTAACTCAGTTATAGTAGAGTCAAATACGAAATTGTCTGGGGAGATTAAGGAAGTTAAAATAAATAATTGTAATCAAAATACACTATTTGGAGAAGTTGTTTCAGCGTCTAAAAAAGTAAAAGTAGAGTACGCTGCTTAATATATGTCTGAAATAAGCAAAATAGATCAAAGTTTAATTATTAGAAAAATAGATACTAAGACAATAAATATACAAATTAATAATAATGAAATGTTAATGGCAATTGTAGGCCAGTTTGATCAGAATTTAAAAGAATTAGAGAAATTGACCAAAACAAGAATATTTTTTCGAGGAAATTCAATTACATGTAAAGGAAAACCAGAGGATTTGTTACAATTTTCTGAGGCAATTAAATTTTTAATTGATAAATATCTTTTAACCAATTTAATTGAAAAAGGGGATATAATATCTTCTGCAAAAAAGAGTATGAAAATAGAACAATCAAATATAAAATCTTTTCAACAACTAATTAAAACACCAAGAAAATCTGTTATTGCTAGATCGGAGAAACAATCTGATTACATAAAAGCTTTAAAAGAAAATGATATTATTATGTGTCTTGGACCAGCCGGTACTGGAAAAAGTTTTTTAGCTGTTTCTGTGGCGGTGACTTTATTAATGGAAAAAAAAATTGACAGAGTAATTTTGTCTAGACCAGCAGTAGAAGCTGGGGAAAAATTAGGATTTTTACCAGGAGACATGAAAGAGAAAGTCGACCCTTATCTAAGACCATTATATGATGCTTTGTATGAATTATTTGGCGCTGATAAGATTGATAAAAAGATAGAAAGTGGTGAAATTGAAATTGCACCGCTTGCATTCATGAGAGGTAGAACTCTGAAAAATTGTTTTGCTATATTAGATGAAGCACAAAATGCTACGGAAACTCAAATTAAAATGTTTCTAACAAGAATAGGAGAAAATTCTAAATTGGTGGTAAATGGAGACCCATCTCAAATTGATTTAATAAATAAAAATCAATCTGGTCTAATTAAATCAAAAAGTATTTTAAAAGATATTAATGAAATAAAGATTGTTGAATTTGATCATAATGATGTTGTCAGACATCCATTGGTTTCTAAGATTATTCGGGCTTATCAAAAGAAAAGCACTGATGATAAAAATTAATGTAATTTCAAGCAATATTCTTTGGAATAAAAGTATAAAGAACCCAGAATCGTTTATTAATAAAAAAATTAAATTAATAAATAAAAAAAATACATTATATAAAAAAAATATTTTATCTTGTACGTTACTATTATCTGGAACTCAGGAAATTAAACAATTAAACAAGAAATTTAGAAATAAAAATAAGTCTACTGATGTTTTATCATTTCCTTTTTATGAAAAAAAACACTTAACTAAGATTTTAAAAACTGAAAAAAAAATTTACTTAGGTGATATAATCATAAATTTTAATAAAGTAAAAAATAAATCAAATAGCAAATTATTTAGGGAGCAACTAAATAAACTGTGGATCCACGGTTTATTACATTTATTAGGATATACTCATAAGAAAAATAGAGAATTTTTAGCAATGCAAAAGTTAGAAAATAGATTTTTTCATTTCTTAAAATAAACAGAAGACAATGTTGAATTATGTTTTAAACAGTCGAGCAATATTAATCTTTATACTACCTCTTGCTTTGGGTTTATTAACTGTGTTTTCTTTTCAACCGTTTAATTTTACTATTATCAATTTTGTTGTAATTCCAATACTTTTTTTAATAATTAGCAATGTTAACAAGAGATCAAAAAGCAGATATAGAAAAAAGCCTTATCTTAAAAATTTTTTTTATATAGGTTATTTTTTTGGAATAGGTTTTTTCCTTTCCGGCGTTTATTGGATATCTTATTCATTAACGTTTGATGAAAGCTTAAAGGTAATAATTCCTTTTTCGCTTATATTAATTCCTCTTAGTCTAGCTCTCTTTTTTGGATTTGCATCACTTATTTCTGGGCCTTTCATAAAAAATGATTATAGGTCCTTCTTTTTATTTTGCTTAGTTTATTCATTAACGGATTATCTAAGAGGAAAAATATTTTCAGGATTTCCTTGGAACCTTTGGTCATATTCATGGTCTTGGTTTGCAGAAATAATTCAAGTTTTAAACTTTATAGGTCTTTACGCTTTTAATTCAATTTCAATAGTTCTTTTTTGTTCGCCAGTTATCTTTTTTTTTAAATTAAAATATAAATATTATTTTCTTTCATTTTTTGCATTAATCTTCTTTTCTTTTTCCATTTATGGTTCATACAAAATTAACAGTGATCAAAAAGCTTTTTCAACCTTTAGTGAAAAAATAAATATGAAAGTAATTTCTCCAAGTTTTGAAATGCGATATATTAAAAATGATAACGAAATTGAAGAAACTATTAAGAAAGTTATTAGGTATAGTGATCCAGAGGCAGACAAAGAAACTTTGTTTGTATGGCCGGAAGGTATATTTGCAGGAGTATACTTTGAAGATCTCAAAAAATTTTCAAACTATTTCAATGAAAATTTTTCAAAAAATCATTTAATAGTTTTTGGTATTAATACTGAAGATCTCACCAATAACAATTTCTACAATAGCTTATTAATTACAAACAATAATTTAGAGGTAGTTTATAAATATGACAAAAAAAAACTTGTCCCATTTGGTGAATTTATACCATTTGGTGAAAAATTGGAAAATTATGGACTAAAAAAAGTTACACAAGGATATGGATCATTTGCAAAAGGTCATAAACAAAAAAATTTTATCAATAATAATTTAAATTTGCTTCCGTTAATTTGCTATGAAATTATTTTTCCAAAGTTAGTACAGGACTCTGAAAAAGAAACAAATTTAATTGTAAATATATCGGAGGATGCATGGTTTGGAAGATCAATCGGCCCTCATCAACATTTTGCAAAAGCGATTTTCAGAGCTGTGGAAAATAATACCTATGTAGTGAGATCAGCTAATCAGGGGATAAGTGCTTTTATAAACAATAATGGCAAAATAATTAAAAGACTAGAGCCTGATGAAGCAGGAAGCATAGAATTAATAGTGCCTTTAATTAATAACAATTTAAAAAATAGAAATGATTTGATATTTTTTGTTCTTTTATTTACATATTTGATTATCTCTTTAATTTTGAGAAATAAAACTAATGCAAAATAAATATTTATTTACTAGCGAGTCAGTCTCTGAAGGACACCCAGATAAAGTCTGTGATCGAATTTCAGATATGGTAGTTGACTCTTATTTAAAACTAGATCCATTTTCTAGAGTTGCCTGCGAAACTTTAACCACAACCAATAAAGTCGTGCTAGCCGGAGAAATTAGAGGGCCAAAAATCGATAAAGATGAAATTATTAGCAAAGTTAGAGCTTGCATAAAAGACATTGGCTACGATCAAAAAGGATTTAGTTGGAAAACAGCAGACATAGAAACTTTTTTACACGAACAATCAGCTGATATAGCCATGGGAGTTGACTCAAAAGGCAATAAAGATGAGGGAGCAGGTGATCAAGGAATTATGTTTGGTTACGCATGTACTGAAACAGATGATCTTATGCCTGCTCCAATTCATTTTTCACATAAAATTTTAAGATTAATGGCCGAGGATAGAAAAAAAAATATTCTAAATGGAATAGAGCCAGACTCCAAAAGTCAAGTAACAATGTTATATCAAGACAACAAACCTGTAAAAGTAACTTCTGTAGTTATTTCAACACAACATTCAAAAGATTTAAATCAGGATAAAGTCAAGGAATTGATAATCCCTTACATTAAAAAGTCTATACCTGAAAAATATTTACAAGATTTAAACACTAAAGAAATTTATATAAATCCGACTGGCCAGTTCATAATTGGTGGTCCTGATGGCGACTCAGGTTTGACTGGAAGAAAAATAATTGTTGATACTTATGGAGGAGCAGCACCTCATGGTGGTGGAGCTTTTTCCGGAAAAGACCCCACAAAAGTTGATAGATCAGCTGCATATGCGGCAAGATATCTAGCAAAAAATATTGTGTCTGCTGGGGTTTCCAAAAAATGCTTAATTCAACTCGCTTATGCGATAGGTGTTTCTAAACCTCTATCTATTTTTGTAAAACTAGATGAAGGAGATGAGAGTAAAAATGAATTAGTTAAAAAAGTTATTGAAAAAGAATTTAATCTATCTCCAAGAGGAATTAGAGAAATGCTTAAATTAAATAATCCTATTTATGAAATTACATCTGCATATGGACATTTTGGAAGAAAACCAACAAATTCAGGTGGATTTACTTGGGAAAAAACAGATAAAGTAGATTTATTTAAATTGTAATCTTGAAAAAACATTAATTTTCAATTAAAAAGTACAATATTTGGAGAATATCAAAATGGGCTTTTGCCCATTTTTTTTTAGGAGCAATAAAAATGTTAAATAGAGGATTAGATAAACAAGAATTATTAAGAATTGTAGATGCGGTAGCAAACGAAAAGTCAATTGATAAGGAGCTTGTTATTGGATCAATGGAAAGCGCAATACAAAAAGCAGCTCTAACTAAATTTGGCAATGACAATAATATTGAAGTGATAATTGATAGAGAAAGCGGTGAAATTAAGATTCAAAAAGTTTTAGAAGTCGTTGAAAATGTTGAAGATGCTGCAAGAGAAATTACCTTAAAAGAAGCACAGAAACTTGACTCAAATAACGAATTAAAAGTTGGAGATAAAGTATTTGAAGAACTGCCTCAAATTGATTTTGGTAGGATAGCCGCGCAAAGTGCCAAACAAGTTATAAGTAGCAGAGTAAGAGAAGCTGAGAAAAACAGACAATATGAAGATTTTATTGATAAGCAAAGACAAATCTTAAGCGGAATTATAAAAAGGTTAGAATATGGAAACGTCATTGTAGACTTAGGAAAAGCAGAAGGCGTAATTAAAAAGGATGAATTAATACCGCGAGAAATTTTAAAAACTGGAGATAGAGTAAAAGCTTACTGTTATGAAGTGAAAAAAGAACTAAAAGGGCATCAAATATTTTTGTCTAGAGCTCACCCTCAATTCTTAGCTAAATTGTTTCATCAAGAGGTACCAGAGATTTACGAGGGTACTATAGAGATTAAATCTGTAGCCAGAGATCCCGGTAGTAGAGCAAAGATTTGTGTCCATTCCCAAGACTCATCTATAGACCCTGTAGGGGCATGCGTGGGAATGAGAGGAAGCAGAGTTCAAACTATAGTAAATGAATTGCACGGTGAAAAAATTGATATAATTAAATGGACTGAAGATTTACCAACATTAATTTCAGAATCTCTTTCGCCAGCGGAAATTCAAAGAGTTCTAATTGATCAAGATAATAAAAGAATAGATATAATTTTAACAGAAGAAAACTTAAGCAAGGCTATAGGTCGTAGAGGACAAAATGTTAGACTTGCATCTAAACTAACTAATTACGAAATTGATATACTTACCGACAAAGAAGACTCCGAAAGAAGACAAGCTGAGTTTAAAGATAAAACAGAAACATTAATAAAGAATTTAGAAGTTGATGAAACATTAGGGCAACTTTTAGTCTCAGAAGGTTATCCAAGCATAGAAGATATAGCTCAGTCAACTGCTGAAGATATTTCTAAAATAGAAGCAATCGATGAAGAAACAGCTAAAGAATTAATTAATAGGTCAAAAGAAACATTGATTAAAGAGAAAGAAGCTGTAGCTCAAAAATTGAAAGAACTAGGTGTTGAAGATAACTTAATTAATTTAAAGGGTATGACACAAGGAATGTTAGTTATACTTGGTCAAAAAAATATAAAAAAATTATCTGATTTTGCAGACCTTTCATCTGATGAACTTATTGGAGGATTTGATGAAATCAAAGGGAAGAAAATTAGAATAGAAGGATATTTAGAAGAATTTTCTTTGTCAAGAAAAGAGGCTGACGAGTTAATAATGGCAGCCAGAGAGATTGTGTACAAGTAATGTTATGGAAAAGGATAAAAAGAAAACACTTACAATATCATCAAATTTAAAAAAAAAAATTGACACAAGTGCAATTAGCACCGGTAAAAAAAAATCTTTTTCTGTAGAAAAGAAAAAACCTTTCAAGGCTGGAAAAGTTTTCAATAAACCACATCAAACTTTTAATCAAATTACTAATCAAGATCTAAGAAAAAAAAAGAATCCAGCTAGAAAATTTATTGAGCAGCAAACTACCAAAGACTTTATTAAAAAAGATAATAAACCAACAGGTAAGAGTAAACTTAAGTTAAAAAGCCCAATAGATAAAAGAGATTTTAAGCTTACTGTCTCCAGAGCTTTAAACGTCGAGGAAATAGAGATTAAACAGAGAAGTTTAGCATCAGTTAAAAGGGCAAGATTAAAAGAGAAAAAGAAACCAGAGGGCGAAGAGAAGAAGGAATTTAAAAAAGTAATAAGAGATGTAAAGATTCCAGAACAAATTACAATTCAAGAATTGTCTAATCGAATGGCTGAAAAATCGAGCGATATTATTAAATTTTTGTTCAATATGAAAGTTATAGCGACCATAAATCATAACATTGATAAAGATACAGCAGAGTACATAGTAAAGGAATTTGGTCACAAGCCAGTATTAGAAGACCAGCCGATTATAGAAACAACTAAAATAAAAGAAAAGTTAGAGGGTGATATACAAACGAGATCACCAGTGGTGACTATCATGGGGCATGTTGATCATGGAAAAACATCACTACTAGATGCATTAAGAGATTCAAATGTTGTTTCAGGAGAACATGGTGGAATTACTCAGCATATCGGAGCTTATCAAGTAAAGACAGACAAGAATAAGGTAATTACATTTATTGATACTCCTGGGCATGCAGCTTTTACTGAAATGAGAGCACGAGGATCAAAAATCACAGACGTAGTAGTTTTAGTAGTTGCAGCTGACGATGGTATTAAACCTCAAACAGTGGAAGCTATTAAACATGCTAAAGCTGCTAAAGTTCCAATTATTGTAGCAATTAATAAATGTGATCTTCCAGAAAAAAATATAGGAAAAATAAAAAATGAAATGATGCAATACGAATTAATTGCTGAAGACTTAAGTGGTGACACGTTATTTGTAGAGGTATCTGCTTTGAAAAAAACTAATTTAGATAAATTGAAAGAGAGTATTTTATTACAATCAGAAATACTAGATTTAAAATCATCTTTTTCTGGGCCAGCTAGAGGTGTTGTAATCGAGTCAAAAATTGATAAAGGAAAAGGTCCTGTCTCAACCATATTGATTACCAATGGTAAATTAAAAAAAGGCGATCATTTTTTGTGTGGAGACACATGGGGGAAAATTAGAGCAATGATAAATTACGAAGGAAAAAATATTGAAGAAGCTCTACCATCAATGCCAGTTGAAATTTTAGGAATGAATAGCTCAGCGTTTGCTGGAGCAGAATTTTTAGTAACAAAAAACGAAGATGAAGCTAAACAAATGGCAGAATATAAAAGAAATAATTCAGACAAAACTCAAATATTAGCAAAAGATAAAACAACATTATTTGATAATGTTAAAGAAAAGAGTGAATTAAACATTATTGTAAAATCAGACGTTCAAGGCTCAAGTGAGGCACTAAAAATGGCAATTAATAAAATTGTTCACAACGAAGTAGAAGCTAAAATAATTTTGTCGGATATTGGGATGATAAATGAGACTGATGTAACTTTAGCTAAAGCTTCTAACGCAATTCTCATAGGTTTTAATGTTAAGCCTAATAGAGAAGCAAAAAAATTAGCTGAAGAACAAAAAATTGATATCAAATATTTTAATATAATTTATGAAGCTTTGGAATATGTAGAAAAATCTTTGTCTGGATTACTAGAGCCAGATGTTAAAGAAACACTATTAGGATCTGCGGAAATACAAAAAATATTTAAAGTTTCCAGTGCAGGTAAAATCGCAGGTTCAAAAGTTTTAAATGGTGAGATCAAAAATAAGTCTAAAGCAAGAATAATTAGAGATGGTGTGGTTGTTTATAGTGGTGAGATACAAAGTATTTATAGAGAAAAAAATCAAGTGAAAGAAGTTGGAACTGGTTTAGAATGCGGTATTAGCTTAAAGGATTTTATAGATTTTAAAGAGAAAGATGTAATAGAGTCTTATTTAGACGAAAAAATTCAAAGATCAATATAATGAAAAATAGCAGCTCCGAAAAAAGTTTTAGTCAAAGACAATTAAGAGTTGGAGAACTCGTTAAACAAAATTTGGGTGAACTTTTCATTCGAAATGAAGCTAAAATACCCTCAATAAACTCAAAATTAATTACAGTCACAGAGGTAAGAATGACTCCAGATCTCAAAACAGCCAGGGTTTATGTTATTCCATTAGGTGGTATCGACATGGAAGAAACAGTAAGAGCCTTGACGGAATACTCCCATCTTGTTAGAAAAGCCCTGTCTAAAAGGCTAGACATTAAGTTTCTTCCTAAACTCACATTTGTCGAAGATAACTCTTTTGAATACGCTGAAAAGATCGAGAAAATTATAAAAGAAATAAAAATAAATGATACAGAAAAAAAAAGATACAATTAAGTCCTTAGCTACACACAATAAAGATGTAGGGTCAACTGAGATACAAATAGGATTATTAACTGATAAAATATCTAAACTTTCTGATCACTTTAAAAAATTTAAAAAGGACAAACACTCTACTTTAGGTTTGACTAAATCAGTAAATAAAAGAAAAAAACTTTTAAATTATTTGAAAAGAAAAAATCAAGAGTCTTATTTAAAAGTAATTAAACAACTTAATATAAGGAAATAATGTTTAAAATTCATAAAGAAGAAGTTACAATTAATGGAAAAAAAATCACCCTCGAAACTGGAAAAATAGCTAGACAAGCAGATGGTGCTATTATCGCTACTTGTGGAGAAACTGTTGTTATCGCAACTGCAGTAGGAGCAAAGAAAGTTAATGATGGACAAGATTATTTTCCTTTATCAGTTAATTATCAAGAAAAATACTATGCTGCAGGTAAAATCCCAGGTGGTTATTTTAAAAGAGAAGCTCGACCGACAGAGGCCGAGACTTTGATATCAAGATTAATAGATAGACCTATCAGACCATTGTTCCCTTCAAGCTTTATGAATGAGGTACAGATTTTGCCAACAGTTCTGTCATATGATGGGGAAAATCAACCGGATGTACTTTCTATAATTGCTTCCTCAGCAGCCCTAGCAATTTCTGGTTTACCATTTAAAGGTCCAATCGCAGCAAGTAGAGTTGGATATAAAAACAATAAATTTTTATTAAATCCAACAACAAGTGAATTAAAAGAGTCCGAACTTGACTTAGTTGTTGCAGGCACAAAAGAAGCAGTTTTAATGGTAGAGTCAGAGACATCAGGGTTAACTGAAAAAACTATGTTAGAGGCCGTTAAATTCGGTCATGAAAATTTTGTGTCGATTATACATGCTATAGAATCTCTCGCTAAAAAAGCTGGAAAACCAAAATGGGAAATTGAGGAAATAGACCATTCTGAATTGAAAAAGAAAATTACTGTGGCTTTTGAAAAAGATTTGAGAAAAGCTTTTAATGAAACAGATAAAAAAAAAAGATCAACAGCAATATCTGAAATTGATTCTAAATGTAAAGAATTATTTGAAACAGATGAAAATGTGACTGAAAACCAAGCAATGGCTCAACTAAAGTCCCTCGAAAAAGATATAGTTAGAACAGCAATTTTAAAAGATAAAAAAAGAATTGATGGCAGAGGGTTATCAGATGTGAGACAGATTAAATGTGAAGTAGGGGTTTTACCAAGGGCTCATGGGTCTGCTTTATTTACCAGAGGTGAAACACAAGCGCTTGTGGTAACGACTTTAGGAATGACTGAAGACGAACAAAGACTCGAAAGCCTAGATGGTATGCAAAGATCAAACTTTATGCTTCATTATAATTTTCCACCTTTTTCGGTAGGTGAATGTGGAAGAATTGGAACCGGTAGAAGAGAAATTGGTCATGGAAAACTAGCATGGAGAGCAATTAATTCCTCTTTGCCTAAAAAAGAAAATTTTCCCTACACACTAAGAGTAGTTTCTGAAATTACAGAATCAAACGGCTCATCTTCAATGGCAACAGTGTGTGGAACTTCTTTATCATTAATGGATGCAGGGGTTCCAATTAAAGAACCAGTGGCAGGAATCGCTATGGGATTAATAAAAGAAGGTGATAATTTTTCTGTCCTTTCAGATATTTTAGGTGACGAGGATCATTTAGGAGATATGGATTTTAAAGTTGCTGGGACTAAAGATGGTATCACTTCACTTCAAATGGACATTAAAATTACAGGAATAACATTCGAGATAATGGAAAAAGCTTTAAATCAAGCGAAAGCGGGTAGAGAGCATATTTTGTCTGAAATGGGCAAGGCTATAAAAAGTTCACGAAAAGAGTTTTCAAAACACACTCCAAAAATGGAAACCATTAAAGTTGATAAGAAGGACATTGCGACTGTGATAGGAAAAGGTGGAGCGACGATAAGAGAAATTGTAGAAACATCAGGCGCAAAAGTTGATGTAAAAGACACAGGAGAAGTTACAGTTGCAGCACCAGACGCAGAGTCAAGAAATAAGGCTATTGAATTTATTAAGAACTTAATCGCTAAACCAGAAATGGGCAAAATTTATAAAGGCAAGGTCGTTAAAATAATGGAGTTTGGAGCTTTTGTTAACTTTCTAGGAAAACAAGATGGTCTAGTGCATATCTCAGAACTAGCATCTAAAAGAGTTGCAAAGGTAGCAGATGTTGTTAAGGAAGGCGATGAAGTTTCAGTAAAAGTGGTAGGATTTGATAGGGGAAAAGTAAAACTCTCAATGAAGCAAGCTTCAGCTTAAATTTTATATTCAAAATTTTGAGACTCTGTATTAACTTGTAGTTCATAAGCTCCATTTCGTATATGAAAATTTCTAGCCATATCAGTTAAAGGTGATAAAGTTACGAGGCGATTTAAGTGATTTGATTGCTTAATCTTTTTAAAAACTTCTTTGACGATAAGTTTTCCTCCGCCTTTTTTTTTAGACCAAACAGTATAAGCAACGGCGATTTTTCCCACATTTCTATCCCTCAAAGCGCTTTGTAAGTAAGCATCCTTGGTCATCAAATCCAATTCTTTAACTGTTTTTGGAATTTCGTTTGTATACCCAAAACACATAATAGCACAAATCTCTTTTTTGTATTTTACTCCATATATTTTTCGACCATAACTAGTTCTAAATTCAATGTCTAATTCTGGTCTTACAGGATCTTCTTTTATATTACATGAATTCAGCTCAATTAATTCAGCTCCTTTTATCCAATCAAAAAAATCTGATATTTTTTCTTTAACTTTTACGTTCATATTTTTCATTTATTTAAATTCTTATCCTCGATTAAATTCGAAAAGATATGTTATTTTTGCAGTTCAGGTAATATTCTTTGGATTAGGCATACCAACTTTATTGTAACCAGCATCGACATAATGTATTTCTCCTGTTACACCAGCTGCTAAATCACTTATTAAATAAAGAGCAGAGTTACCAACATCATTAATATCAACATTTCTTTTTAAAAAGGAATGATCTTCATTCCACTTATATAAAAATTTAGCATCACCAATAGCCGATGCGGCAAGTGTTTTTATTGGACCAGCACTTATAGCATTCACTCTAATCTTTTTTGATCCAAGATCTCTCGCAAGATACTTAACACTTGCTTCAAGGGCTGACTTGCAAACACCCATTACATTGTAGTTTGGAATTGCTTTGGTTGACTCATAAGTTAAAGTTAATAAACTACCATTTTCTCTCATAATTTTAGATGCCTCTTTTGCTACTTCTGTAAATGAGAAACAGGAAATTAACATACTTTTTAAAAAATTTTCTCTAGTGGTATTTAAGTATTCTCCAGATAACTCTGACTTATCCGAAAAAGCTATTGCATGTACCACAAAATCAATTTGTCCCCATTTTAATTTTATATCTTCAAAAAGTTTAGTTATTTCCTCTTTTTTTTCTACATCACAGCTAAAGGTTACATTTGAGTTTAATTTTTGAGCAAGAGGAATTACTCTTTTCTTTAAAGCATCACCCAAATAGGTAAAAGCTAATTCAGCTCCTGCCTTTGAAAGTTTTTGTGAAATACCCCAAGCTATTGAGCGTTCATTTGCAACACCCATTATTAAACCTTTTTTTCCTTTCATTAAATTCATTTTTGTACCTTTTCAAAAACTAAAGTTGCGTTTGTTCCTCCAAATCCAAAACTATTTGACATTATAGATTTTAATTCTACATTTTTTTCAACTTTAGTAATAATTGGATATTTTTTTGCTTCTTCATCCATATCTGTAATATTAACAGAAGCAGCTATAAAATTATTTTTCATCATTATTAAACTGTAAATGGCTTCGTGCACTGAAGTTGCTCCAAGCGAATGGCCAGCTAATGATTTTGTTGAGCTAATTTTTGGTTTATAATCGCTGAAAACTTCTCCAACTGCTTTTAATTCTGTAATATCACCTACAGGAGTTGAGGTACCATGAGTGTTGATATAATCAATTTTATTTTTAGATGTTTTTAAAGCCATTTTCATACATCTTACTGCGCCCTCACCCGATGGCGCTACCATATCATAACCATCTGAAGTAGCTCCATAACCTGTGAGTTCCGCGTAAATTTTTGCACCTCTAGCCTTTGCATGCTCGTATTCTTCTAAGACCACTACACCACCACCTCCTGAAATTACAAAACCATCACGTGTTTTATCGTAAGGTCTCGATGCCTTTTCAGGAGTATCATTGTATTTGGAAGATAATGCTGTCATAGCATCAAACATAGCTGTCATAGCAAAATGTACTTCGTCACTTCCACCTGCAAAAATTATATTTTGTTTACCAAGTTGTATTAATTCCATAGCATTTCCTATACAGTGACCACTTGTTGCGCATGCCGAACTAATGGTGTAATTAACACCTTTAATTTTAAAAGGAACGGCCAATGTGGCTGATGCAGTGCTCGACATTGTTCTTGGGACTACAAAAGGACCCATTCTTTTTGGACTTTTTTCTCTAGTTTTATCGGCTGCTAAAATTACATTTTCTATAGAAGGACCACCCGAACCCATAATCATTCCAGTATTAACATTACTCACATCTTTTTCCTCTAAACCAGAATCCTTAACAGCCTCATTCATTGATACATAATTATACGCTGAACCGGGTCCCATAAATCTTATGAATTTTCTATCAACATGATCTTCAAGTTTAATATTTGGTTTACCATGTACGTTACTTTTCAAATTGTACTCTTTATATTCCTCAGAAAAGGAAATTCCAGACTTCGAATTAAGCAAAGATTTATAAACTTCATCCTGATTATTACCTAAACAAGATACAATACCTATTCCTGT